>JBAYZM010000011.1:0-20602 GCA_041672515.1 Arcobacteraceae bacterium | reverse complement strand
AAAATATCGTATTTCTTATGGCGATAGGAAAAATAGCGCGTATGAAAATATGAATAAGGATAGTAACAAAGCCAATAGACCACAAAAGCAATGACACCTAAGTGAAATCCAGAAATAGCAATCAGATGAGAAATTCCAAAATTGGCACAAATATCACGTAACTCTTTAGAAATAGGAATCGCAAAAAAAAGTGCATTATACAACTCTTTAAAAAGAGGGTTTTGGTGTTGATTTGAAACATAATTTGCCAAAATGGTTTTACTGTTATTTGCGCGACTTATTTTATACATATTCATACTGGGTGCATAAAACCCTTTTAAATAGTCTAAAAAATCGATTTTATTACTGACAACCATTACTGAAACTTCATCAAATTGGGAAAATGATTCTGATAATGAAACTGAAGTAAAAAAATCAAACTGAGGTGTTTGAAGTTTAAGAACATTAAATGTTTCTTTTGGGTAAATATTAAGAACTGTACCGTAGGTATGAAAAAGTTCATTATGGGTAAATGCAGTAAATGAATGGTAGTAATTTTTAAGATTAATCAACAAAATTAAAGTTAAAAAAGATAAAAAGAGTATCCATTCTTTATTGCCATAAAGCAGTTTGATATTTGACTTTTCCATTTGATATGATATCAAATTTCAAGCCAAATATCACTTTTATGTTATTTTAGTTTTTCTTTACTTAAAATAATTCCGTCTTTATCGGCATAAACATAATCTCCATCTTGAAAAACCACTCCTTCAAAACTCAATTCTATGCCTCTTTGACCTTGTGTTTGAGGAATATATTTTCGTGGACATTTTCCAAGAGCAAAAAGTCCTACGGGAAATTTTTTGGTTTGTTCGGTATCTCGAACGTAACCATTCACAATAATTCCTGCCCAATTATTATCTAAAGCAAAACGCATCAAATTTTCACCCACAACGGCATAATACTCTTGTGCCACATCCACAACAACAATCTTATTTTGACCCTCTTCATTTTTTAGCATCATGGCTAAATCATGATTATTTTTGTCTAATTTCATTGTTACAATGGTTCCACAAATCTTCTCTTTTCCACCGTATGATTTAAATGAGGGGTCTAGTACTCTGACCTTATCAAAAAATTCATCGCACAAATCTGCTGTGAAAAAACTCATTTTTTCCCCTTAATAATTGAAAGTGGTTCATTTTAACTAAAATTTACTCAAACTTAGCTAGAATGTCGCCTTTTATGAGAATAATTTATTACATTAGGTAAACATATGAAAGTAGTCACAGGTGTTGTTGGTAATGATATTCACGTGGTCGCAAACAGACTAATTGATTTGTCTTTACAAGCCAGAGGGTTTGAAGTCTTTAATTTGGGTGTTAATACCTATTTAGAAGAGTTTTTTGATGCAGTAGTTGAAACCAATGCTGACATTTTACTCATTTCATCTCTCAATGGTGAAGCTGAGGGTTGGTGTCGAGAAGTCAATTTTTTAAAAGCCAAATATGGAAAACTTTTAGACAATGTAGTTTTTATGATTGGGGGAAATCTAGTTGTGGGAACAGGCGATGCTTCAAATATTGTGCCTAAGTTTAAAAACTATGGTTTTGATTTGGTTTTTCACCAAGTGGACTTAAACACAGGACTTGATGAGTTAGAAAAATTTATGAGTGAGAGAAAATGAGCAGTTTATTACAAGAAGAGAGAAACATCATTTTAAGCAATGAGTTTGTTGATAATTTTGACTTTGCTGAAGTAGAAGATTTTATTAAAAATGCCAACAAAGAGCTTTTTATTTCTCATCACTTTAAAAATAAAAAGAAAATGCTGGTACAACCTCGTGGAGGTTTTCCTACTTATAAAAAAATGTTTGCCCTGTACGAATTTTTCGTCGATGCCAATGTTGACGTACTGCCTTGTACGATTGATTCCAATACACGGCTTAATGACTACGCAACAGCTCAAAAAATGCTACGCTTAAGTGAAGAAAATGAAGTCGACATGCTCAATGGTTATCCGCTTGTAACACACGGATATCGAACTTCACGAAAAATGATGACCCATTTTAATAAACCCATTTCATTGCGACATGGAACTCCCGATGCAAGGTTGCTTATTGAAACGGCGTTGGCTTCAGGAATTTTTGAAATTGAAGGCGGTCCCATTACCTATTTACTTCCTTATTCAAAAAACTTTCCTTTGGATAAAGCCTTTTTATACTGGAAATATGTAGAAAAAGTGTGTGCGAAGTATTCAGGTTTAAATGAACCCATTAACCGTGAATCGTTTGGGCCACTCACCGCAACACTTGTACCGCCTGCGATTACGATTGTCATTCAAATTATTGAAATGTTACTATCACTTGAAGAAGGCGTGAAATCTTTTTCCGTGTCCTTTTCTCAAACGGGTTCTATGAATCAAGATATTGTCATGGGAAATGTGATTAAAAAACTCTCAAAACACTATGCAAAACTTTTTAATTGTGAAGATGCCCAAATCAATTTAGTCTATCACCAATGGATGGGTGCATTCCCCACCAATAAAGACTATGCTGAACAACTCATTAATATGAGTACGGTGATTGCTTCTATGGTGGGTGCGGATAAAATTATTACGAAAACCAGAGAAGAAGCCAGTGGAATTCCCACCAAAGAAGCCAACGCTAAAACAGTTGCCAACACACAATATACGTTGCGAATTTTAAATGGACTTCCCAAGATTGTCGACGAAGAAGAGGAAGAGATTTTAACGCAAGAAGTCATGGATATTATGAGTGCGGTTTTAAATGACCCAGCAGATACCTTGTGGCGAAAAGCGTTTAACAGCATTAAAAATGGCATTATTGATGTCCCTTTTTCTCCTCATATTATTAATAACAATGAGATGATAACCATTCGAGATGCTCAAAAAAATATTCGTATTATCAAACGAGGAAAAGTGCCTATTTCAGACAGATGTTTTGAATATGAGAAATCAAAGTGCGATTTAACCAAAGATACCACATCAATTGTCAATGATATTATCCACGATATAGGAATTATGCAATGAATCACAACAAACTTTTAATTGACATAGGAAGCACCTATTTTAAACTCAGTGCCAATGGATGTGTCGAACAACATTTCAGAGATTTCAACAAAGACATTTATGATGATTTAAAAAGTAAATGTGAAGAGACGATTTCTAAGTACAAAAAAGAGGAAATCTTTATTTGTTCTTCTGCAAACGGAGGTTTAAGTACGCTTATTATTGGACTTTCCAAATCTTTTTCACTCAAATATGCCACCAACATTGCGTACAACTCTGGAATTAATATTATCGATACAGTGTTGTATTCTCATATTCAAGAAAGCTCAATTCCCAGCGATTTAATTGATGTTGTGATTGTCGTGGGTGCCATTGATGGCGTAAACGGTGTTTTTGGTCAAGAGTTACTCGATTATTTGGGAAAAATCAACTATTCGAATATTGTTTATGTTGGCAATAAAGACGATGCCAATTTTTTACAACAGCATATTAGCAATGCCGTTGTTCTTCCCAATATTATTGACCATAAACTGCACATTCATGAAGAAGAACTCAAAGAGTATTTAACCAATTTGTACCAAGCGGATATTGTAGGAAAAGAGGATATTAAACACCTTTATGACATCACGTCAAATCAAATTTACCCAACGCCTTATATTGTCAATAAAACATTGAATCTGCTTGATGGTAAGTTTAAAGTCGTTGATCCCTATATTCTCATTGATATTGGTGGAGCAACAACGGATATTCACTACTCTAAAGATTTAATCATGGACAATATTTTAAATGAAAATGAGTATGACCGATTGGTTTTTAAAAAACTGGGTGTATTTAAATCCAAAGAGTCATTGATTTTTAGTGCTAAAAACAATGAATTTGTCTATGAGTTGTTGGCGTATTTAAAAGTGACTGAAAATATTTTTGAAGAACAAAGCCCAAAAGCACTCAAAGTACTTATGCAACTGGCAATTTTCTTAGTATTGTGTAAAGTTTCTAGCTATAATAAAGCCTATATTACATTGAAGTTAAATGCGTTAAACTCTTTGATATTTACAGGTGGCATTACCAAAGTATTGCACCAAGAAGATATTCAAAATATTGTCTCTTTTTTTTATAAAAAGATATTAAACTCAAGCCATAATCCAAGTATTGTAATGGACAGCAATTACGATATTTGGACGATGGCAGTACGTAACTAAAGGAGCCCTTATGTCTATAAATTGTATCAGAACCCTCATTGAAGATGCCAATGTTTCAAATCCTACGAAAACGGCTTTAATTTTAGATGATAAAACTCTTAGTTACGCGCAATTGTATTCCAAAGTCAATCAAATTGCATATTACTTACGGGAATTAAATCTTCCAAAAGGGAGCCGAATTGGGGTCTATTCCAACAAAGGCATTGACCAAGTTGTTGCCATTTTAGCGATACTTTCAACTTCCTATGTGCTGGTTCCCTTAACGAAACTCTTAAAACCTGAACAAGTCGAATACATCATTAAAGATTGCGATATTAAATGTATTATCACCGATAAACTCAAACTTGAATCCATTGAAGAGATTAAATTTGACGGACACATTATTTCGTATGAAACCACCTCTAAAGAGATAGCCTCATTTGAAGAGATTTTCAAATACTACAACAAAGAGTACACGTGCAATATCAATGGGCATGACAGTGCTGTTATTACATATAGTTTTGGCAGTTCCGGCTTTCCTAAAGGTATTGTCATTTCTCATCGAAATTTAATTGATAGCGCCAGAGTCGTTTCTCAGTATTTACACTTAACCCCAGACGATGTTATTTCGGGGATTTTAATTTTTAACTTGGATTATGGTTTAAATCAAATCTTTTGTTCTTTGTACAAACGAGCCACGTTAGCTTTACATCGTTTTGTCTTAGCAGGCGATTTTTTCAATCATATCATTAAAGACAAAGTGAGTGTGATTCCTTTAATGCCCATTAACATTACGCAAATGTTTGATGAAGATGAACATCGATTGCCCAACTCTAAATTACTTGATAATGTACGAATCATTACCTCTTCAGGGGGAAAAGTTACGCCTAAAATGATTGCAGACATTGAAAAATATTTCCAAAGTGCCCAATTTTACTCCATGCATGGATTGACAGAAGCATTTAGAAGCACTTATTTAGAACCCACTCAATTAAAAATTCGACCCAACTCTATTGGAAAAGCTATTCCCGATGTGGAGTTGTATGTGATTAATAAAGAGGGATATGAGTGTGCTCCAAGAGAAATTGGTGAGCTTATTCACAGAGGTTCTTACATTTATAAAGGGTTTTGGAATGCTCCTCAAGAGACACAAGAGCGGTTTAAATCGATTCAAATATTAAAGAATGTCATCAACCTAGAAGGACAACTTAACGATGAAATTGTAGTTGCCAGCGGGGATTATGTGTATAAAGATGAAGAAGGGTATTTTTATTTTGTTTCACGACACGATGATATGATTAAAACAAAAGGCTTTAGGGTCTCTCCGGTAGAAATTGAATCGGTTGTCTACGATAACATCAAAGAAGTGACTCAATGTGCGGTTATATCCATTCCAAACGATGAGATTGAAGAAGAGATTATTTTATTTTACTCAGCACGCAGTGAATTAGCCAAAAATGAAATTTTATTTGAGCTTAAAAAACATTTGGCGAGTTATATGATTCCAGAAAAGATTATTTACAAAAAATCGTTGCCTTTAATCTCTTCTAATAAAAATAAAATCAATAAAGATGATTTAAAAAAAGAGCTTCTTGCTTTAAATTAATTTTTCTTTAAAAATAAAAAGTATTAATTATTCTTCATTAATACTTTTTATTGACATAAATCAAATACATCTTCTTTTTTTTACATTACAATTTACTTATCAATAAAAAAAGGAATAGACAATGAAAAGAATAGTTATTTTAAGTACTTTACTCGCATGTTCACTTTTTGCAACTGAAGCCTATCAAAAATGTGCAGGTTGTCATGGAGCAAACGGTGAAAAAGTAGCGTTAGGTAAATCAAAAATCATCAAAGATATGTCAAAAGCAGAAATCGTTGCAGCGATGAAAGGCTACAAAGATGGAACATATGGTGGACCTATGAAAGGGTTAATGAAAGGACAAGCAGCACCTTTAAGTGATGCAGACATTGAGGCTATTGCTAATTTTATTGGAAAATAACTTTTTATAACCAGAAGAACCTCCTCCTCTTCTGGTTATTATTTCTTCGCATTTATATACAGAATTTCTACTTCAAATTAAACTCAAAGTTTAAATATATTAAAATCTACTCGTTTATATAACAAAAACAAAAAAAACAGGAGAACTTAATGAAAAAAATTTTACTTTCAATTTTTGCATTGGCGTGTGTATCATTTGCAGATGTTTATGCGACAAAATGTGCATCATGTCATGGTGCAAGCGGAGAAACTGCTGCAATGGGAAAATCTAAAGTGATTAAAGATATGACAAAAGCTGAATTTGTAGCTGCAATGAATGGATATAAAGATGGAAGCTACGGTGGAGCACTTAAAGGTTTAATGAAAGGGCAAGTAAGTACTTTAACAGATGCCGATATTCAAGAAATCGCAGGAAAAATCGCAAAATAATTTTTGTTTATAGCCAGAAAACTCTGGCTATAAACACACTTCAATCGTATCTCTTCCATTGTGTTTGGCTTTAAATACGCCATTGTCTGCTTCTTTTAAAAACGCTTCAACATTCGTATAATTTTTCCAAAATGCCACTCCCATACTTACTGTTACGCTGATCTCTTTTTGTGGATGTAAAATCTTATGGGATTTAATATCCTCTTTTAAATAGTGTAAACCTTGCAACAGTTGTTCGTGAGGTAAAAAACACAACATGACAAACTCTTCTCCTCCATATCGATACACTTCTCCATTGAGCCTGTTGGCATGGGTTTTGATTTTATTGGCAATAACCTTTAAAACGCGATCGCCTGTATCGTGTCCAAAGTTGTCGTTAATGGCTTTAAATCGATCCGCATCTATGAAAACTGCACTCAAATATTTGGCGTTGTTTTGAGCAGTAAAAGTGATTAAATCTTCATCGAGTTTTCGTCTGTTATAAAGTTGTGTTAAATGGTCTTTATTCATACTCTCTTGCATGGCTTCTTTCTCTTTTAAAAGCTGTTGAATCAGCGTATCTTTGTAGTCATCTTGAATGGCAACATTGCGTTGTTCTATAATTTTTCCCAAATAAAACTCAAAGATATTTTTTTTGACGTTGTAATCAACTTTTTGGCATTCCACCACAATATTGGGTTTTTCCTCACCAAATTCATTGGCAATTTTCAGTTTCTTTATTGTTTTTATTTCATACTGTATGGTGTCATTGATTATAGCAATATCGAGTAACTCTTTTTTCCAATAGTTACTCACTTTCTTTTCTATGATTTTTGTTTTAGTGCTCACAATATCTTCAAATAAATCTTTTGGTACAAGAATTTGTAACATTAATTAAGAAACCTTATAATTTTTAAAATAGTGTATTATATCTACGATTATATAAAGGTAAAGCCAAATAATAAGAATATAATTATATAAGTTTTATTAATAATATGACTTAATATTGTCTAAAGTTTTTTACTGTAATATTACATATTATTTAATCTAAAATTATAAGAAGGACTTATATGCAATTAAGAGAAAAATTTACACCCATGTGTTTTCTAAGTGCCTTAGGTGCAGGCGGTTTATCTGTTTCATTTTTTATGTACTTGATGTTTTTAGTGCCCCATCAAGGTGTGCCAATGGCAACCTTTGATTTTGTATTCCCAGCACTATTAAAAGGAGATTGGCTCTCTGTTGTTACCGCACTTTCGTTAATATTTATTGTGCTGTTTGCATTTTTACATTTCAAATTTCTTTTTTGGAATACACAACAATTTAATTTGTTTAAAAAAACAGCCCAATATGAAGCGCTTAAAAATTCTAATGCTGAAGTCAGTTTAATGACCATTCCTTTAACGTACTCTATGACCATCAATGTCTGTTTTGTTTTGGGTGCAGTTTTTGTACCAGGACTTTGGAACATTGTCGAGTTTTTGTTTCCTTTTGCATTGACGGCTTTTATGGTAATGGGATATTTTGCTTTAAAAATATTTTTTAACTATTTTACACGTATTTTAACAACTGCCAGTTTTGATTTTACCAGCAACAACAACCTTTCGCAAATGATTTCTATTTTTGCCTTTGCGATGGTTTCAGTAGGATTTGCAGCACCAGGGGCAATGAGTCACTATATTACCATCAATGCCATTGGAATTATGGGGTCAATTTTCTTCGCAGCCATTGCTGTTTTACTGTTATTGATTAAAATTACCATTGGTTTTACCAATATGTTTGAAAAAGGCATTTCAGTAGAAGCTTCACCTTCATTGTGGATTATTATTCCCATTTTAACCCTACTTGGAATTGCTTTTGTGCGAATCTCTTTTGGTTTAGACCATCATTTTCATGCTCCATTGGCTAATTCTTCACTCTTTACTTTCACGACCTTAGTGATTTCCATTCAAATTGTTTTTGGAATATTAGGATACAAAGTAATGAAACAACTCAACTATTTTGAAGAGTTTGTCGAAGGAAAAAATCGTTCACCGGTTTCTTTTGCTCTGATTTGTCCGGGAGTTGCCTTTATGGTATTTGGAATGTTTTTTATTAACTTTGGACTCACCTTTAATGGGGTAATAGAAAAATACTCTTTGGCATATTTTATTTTAATGCTCCCTTTTATCTTTATCCAATACAAAACGGTGATTTACTTTTTTAAATTGAAACAAAAATTCGATTTCTAAATAGGTATAAATTCCCCTTATGGTACAATCTTTGAAACAATTCAAAGGTTGTACTATGACAAAACTTTTTACCCAAACCCATCTTTTAACATTTTTTTTGACTTGTTCTCTTTTTATTTTTACAGGCTGTAGTATCAAACAAGAACAACATACCGTGCAATTACCCAATCAAAATATAGAACTTTACACACACAACTTTGAAACCCTGCCTCAAAATCTTAAACAAAATCTTTATCAACGCCATTTTGCACCCTGGAAACAAAAAAAGATTAGCTTAAAGAAAAAAGATGCTTCGTGGGGAACTATGTATGCTAAAAAAAAGATGTATGGCGTCAATCACCAACGACTTGATGCTTCATGGTTTGAAGAGCAACTGACCAATGCCAATTTTGATGAATTTGCCACACAAAATCTCAAAGCCATTACCATTGCCAATACCAATTTACGAATCTTTCCTACTGCTCTGCCCCTTTTTTACAACCCATTAACCGCAGGAGAGGGATTTCCTTTTGACTACAACCAAAACAGTGGGATAAAAATAAACACCCCTATTCTTATTTCTCACTTTACCAAAGACAAAGCGTGGGCGTATGTTGAATCCAATTTTGCCAGTGGATTTATTCCTACTTCGAGTTTAGCCATTGTCAATGAAGAGATAATACAAGCCTTTAAGCAAAGTACCTATTATGTTGCCATCAAAGACAATTTTTCGGTGTATAAAAATGGAAGATATAAGGAAACCATCAAATTAGGCACTGTTTTTCCTAAAAGTAAATACGGAAACTTTTTTGTTGTCAATCAACACCATAATTTAGAAGGCTATTTACAAACCATTAGTGTGCCAGAAGATGCGTTGGTGCACAATGCCTTAAAAATAACACCCCAAAATATAACGCACGTTATTCATGAACTGCTTGATGAACCCTATGGTTGGGGTGAAGCATTTTTAAACCGAGATTGTTCGGCGTTAACCAAAGATTATTTTGCTGTTTTTGGGGTGAATTTAAACCGAAACTCAAACCAACAAACTAAAAATGGTCAATATATTTCTTTAAAAGCGTTGAGTAATGAAGAGAAAAAAGCGTTTATACTTAAAGAGGGGAAACCTTTTTTTACACTTATTTATTTAAAAGGACACATTATGTTGTATGTGGGAAGTTCTAAAGAGAATGAACCTTTAGCTTTTCATAATCTTTGGGGCATTAAAACCAAAGATTCTTGGGGCAACGAAGGGCGAAATGTCGTAGGAAAAGCAGTTATATCAGAACTTGACATAGGAAAAGAGTTGGATTTGTACGATGCAAGCAGTTCTATTTTGAGTAAAATTAATGGAATTGTACTTATTCAGTAAGAAACCATGGCAAAAGTAATTATTTTAAGTGGAGCGGGTATCAGTGCCCAATCGGGTATTCGCACCTTTAGAGACACCGATGGTCTGTGGGAAGAACACTCTATTGAAGATATATGTACCGCAGGTTGTTTGGAAAAGAACTACAAGGCAACACTGGATTTTTACGATAAAAGACGCATGGAACTTCACAATAAACAGCCCAATCATGCGCATAAAACCATTGCCCTGTTAAAACAAAAATATCCCGATAAGATTGCCGTCATTACCCAAAATGTGGACGATATGTTTGAAAAAGCCAACTGCCCCGATGTTCTTCATTTACATGGATTTTTAAAAGAGATAAAATGTCAAAATAAAGAGTGTGATTATTTAGAGAATATCAACTACGAAGCTCAAAACAAACAAGCCAAATGTCCAAAATGCAGTGCACAACTGCGGCCCAATATTGTTTTTTTTGGAGAAGAAGCACCCATGTACCAACCTTTTTTTAAAGCATTTGATGATTGCGAAATGTTGGTAGTCATTGGCACAAGTGGATATGTTATTAACACCGATATGTTTTTAAACCCCGATATTAAGCTCTCTATTTTAAATAACTTGGAAAAAAGTGATGCCTTAGATGAAACACTTTATACCAAAGCCTTATTCAAAAAAGCCACCGATGCCATCGATGAAATAGCTTGGGATATTGAAAATTTCTTACAATAAATGAGTTTATCGTTTGTAGACAATGGCATACAATAAAGGAACATAATACAAGTTCAATACCGTTGCCCACATCACTCCAAAACCAAGCGACACTGCCATGGGTTGCAAAATCAAAGCTTGTCCGGATGCAAAAAACATCAAAGTAAATAGCCCTAAAACCGTGGTAATAGAGGTTAATAAAATTGGTCGAAGCCGCAATAATGCAAAAGTTTTCACCTCTTCAATGTCGTTTGCTTTTTTGATAAAATCCATCATAATAATGCCATCATTGACAACAACTCCCGCCAGTCCTACAATTCCAATCAAACTTGGCATGGTCAGATTGATTCCCAACAAAAAATGCCCCACTAAAACACCCAAAACACTCAATGGAATCGTAGATAAAATAATCAGCGATTTCACAACTGAATCAAACATCCAAATCAGTGCAATAAAGATTAAAATAAGCGCAATAATAAAGGCTTCGGTCATCTCTTTTTGAACTTTTTTATTCTCCTCTTCTTCCCCTTTTATGACAACTGTAACCTCTTTTTTTAACGCTTCAAGCGTAGGTTGCAACTGTTCGTAGACTTCTGCTGATGTAGTGTTACGAATACTGGCAGTAACTGTTCGTATTCGTTGATTGTCTTCTTTAAAAATTTGTGAATAGGCTGGTTGATGAACAAACAAAACCACTTCTTTAAGTAAAACATGTGTTTGGCTATTGGGAACGGCGATTTTGTGATTATTTAAACTCTCCAGAACATCTTTATTTTTACTTTGAAAAATAACTTCTACAATGCCTTTGTCATCAAACATTTTAGAGTATGCTCCTTTAAAATAATAGGGACGTAAACTGGAAATAATATACTCTTCATTCATTCCCAAGTTTTGCCCATAGGCATTGACTTTAAATTTTAATTCGCTATTTCCTTCAAGTAAATCATTGGCAATATTAGAAACGCCTTCTATGCTTTCCAATCCATTTTGAAGCAGATCAATCGCTTTTTTTGTTTTTTCATCGTTGGATGCAAAAATGGCTATTTCAATATCATTTTTGACAATTCCAGCTTTGAGAGAAAAGACATTCAGTTCATCATAGGCATTACTCTCTAATAACTCTTTTAATACCACTTTTATCTCTTCTTCAACCTCTTGAGCGCTTTTTTGACGAATCATAAATTGGTCATCGTACTCCAGTGACAAATAAGGATTGATAAATTTATCAAATAAATTTTGAGGGGCTCGTTCATGCAAATCAACAAAAATTTGGAAATAGAACTCTTCATTTTGCGGTTGATTTTTACCATCGAGTTTCATACCAATAACGGAACTAATAGAGCTAATATCGGTTTTAAAATCAATTTTTTCAAGCAATAATTTTTCTATGGCATAGACTTTCTGCTCGGTTTGTTCAATGGCATTTCCCACTCCAACAGAACCAGAAACATAGACTTGTGTGGTATCAAATGTTGGCATAAACTGAAATTTTGAGTTTTTAACAAATGCAAAAGTGAGTAAAAAAATACCCAAAACTAAAAGCACCAAACTTTTATATTTTCGATGTAAAATGTAATTTAAAATCGCATAATAGATTTTTTTATTGTATTCCCAAATACGTTCAGAGCGTTTTTCTTCTTTATTCACTTTATAAATCTCTTTGGCATGTAAAGGCAAAAAGAAAAAGGCTTCAAAGAGTGAACTGACCAATAAAATGGTAATCATAACCGGTAAAACCTGCATAAAAACACCAATTTCACCACTCATTAATAAAATGGGTAAAAATGCAAAAACCGTTGTGGCAGTTGCAGTTAATACCGCTGGAAAAACTTCGATAGCTCCATCTATGGCTGATTGAAGCCTATCTTTTCCCATCTCCATATGGCGATAGATATTTTCCCCCACCACAATGGCTTCATCGACAATCATCCCTAATGCAATTAATGCGCCCAATAAAGAGAGCATATTTAAGCTGTAACCAAAATATTCGGCAAAAATAAGCCCAATCAAAAAAGAAGTGGGAATTCCAATGGCAACCACGATTGCAATTCGAGAATTAATAAAATAAAATAACGCAGCAAACAATAAAATAAGACCAAATAAAATATTGGAAACAACGGTATTGAGCCTATTTTTTATCCAAACAGAGGTATCGGTATAAGTTTTAAATTTTAAATTGGGGTAAAGAGTTTCTTGTTTTAAAAGAATCTCTTTGATTTGATTCACCAATAAAATCGCATCGCCCGATTTACTTTTGTTCACTCCAATAGAGATATTGGGTTCCCCATTAAAATGTGAAATGGTATTCACATCCGCAAGGGTGTAGCGAATATTGGCAATATCACTTAAATATATTTTGGTTTCCCCTATTTTGATAATCGTCTTTTTGATTTTTTCAATATCTTTTTCACCATTAAAGGTACTTAAATAGTAGTGTTTGGTGTCATCTTTTATAATTCCTACGGGAAAAATCGTACTGATGGATTTAACCGCGTCAATCACGGAGAGTTTATCCAAACCAAAGGCATCGATTTTGTTTTCATCAAAGGAGATCAGCAACTCTTTATCGCTGTCGCTAAAAATAGTAATATCACTTAAATCTTTAAACTTCATAAACTCTGTTTTAAGGCTTTTTGCAATTTCAAGCAGTTGGGCTTTGTCTTTGTCGCCATAAACTGCAACGGTAATTAAAGGGAACGTATGTTTAACCGCTTTAACGGTAGGTTCATCCATATCAGAAGGTAAATCACTTTTTATCTTTGAGACAATATCTTTAATATCGTCAATCACATCTGAAGTTTTAAAACCATCTTTGAGTTCAACATTGATATTAAAATAACCACTTTTAATGGTCGTACTTATTTTGTTGGCTTCACTTAAAGAGAGTAATTCATCTTCAATCTCTTCCACCGCCATTTTATCAAGAATATCACTGCTGGCACCGGTGTAACTTCCTGTGATGCTTACTGCGTCTAAAACCGAAGGAGGAAAAATCTCTTTAGGAATTTTAGAATAGGCAAAAATGGCAAGAACCAATAAGAAAAAGAGTAAGAAGTGGTTTAAGATGGGTTTTTTGAGAGAAAATTCTATTAAATTTCGTATCATTGATTTTCTATGTTATTAATAATTAAGGAATCCATAATTTGATTTTTAAACTTCATATCTTCTAATTGTTGTGCTAAAAAACGGTTCTCTTCTTTTAGTGAAATATAATTGTCATGCAATTTATTAATGTCACGACTTACATAATAGATATTATTTCGTAAATAAATTTTAGGTAAATACAACGTAAGTATTAAAAGCATAAGTCCAAATACCGTTAAAAGTGCACTTTTTGGGTTTAATTTAATCAAATTTAAAAATCCTTAATTTTGAACTTCGACTTCGTGGATTTGTTTTTATCTCATGCGCTGTTGGAATGATAGGCTTTTTTGTAATAATCTTTCCTAAAGCATTATTATTACCACATAAACAACGAAAAACACCTTCGGGGCAAATACAAGATTTACTCCATTTTTTAAAGTAATTTTTCACAATTCTGTCTTCAAGTGAGTGAAAAGAGATAATAGCAACGATACAATCTTTGGGTTTAATGGCTTCAATCGAGTCAAATAAGCGCTCTAATACGCCTAATTCATCGTTCACTTCAATACGAATACCTTGAAAAATAAGCGTTGCTGGATGAATTTTACCTTTGTGCATTTTAGAAGCCAATAAAGCAGACAACTCTTTAGCACTGCTAAAAGGTCTGTTTTTTATAATCAAAGAAGCCGCTTTTTTATACTCTTTCACCTCTCCATACTCTTTTAATACCTGTTCTAATTGCTCTTGCGAATAGTGATTAACCACATAAGCGGCATTCAGTGTTTGTTCTTGATTCATTCGCATATCAAGCGTTGGACTTTCAAAACCAAACCCACGTTCTTGTTTATCTAACTGCAAAGAAGAAACGCCAATATCCGCTAAAATCCCTTTAATAGGATACTCTTTAAAACTATTAAGTACATTTTCAAAGTTGCCTTTGTTGAAAATCACCCTACTTTCAAACGGTTTTAAACGGTTTTTTGAAAAATTAAGCGCCTCTTCATCTTGGTCATTGCCAATAAGTTTAATGGTATTGTTGTGTTGCAACAGCCCTTCACTGTGTCCTGCATATCCTAAAGTACAATCAATAATGAAACCTTCGTTGACAGATTCAAAGGCTTTTAAGACTTCATTAAAGAGTACAGGAATATGTGGAATTTGCATTTAAAGCGTCCTTAGTTTATTTTCTGTATAATATCCAAAAAATAATTTAAGGCATTTAAAATGGTAGATAAAAAAACAGTAAAATTATTAAGTGATTTGTCGTTGACCATGTTTCGTAAAAACTTTTTTGGAATCTATCATGGGGCTATTTCTGCCAAACTCGATCACAATAGTTTTTTAATCAATACCGCCGATGCTATTTTTGATGAAATGAATGAAAAATACTTTTGTGAACTCAATATGTATCAAAAAGATTATCGCTGGAAAATTGCCAGTATTGAATCCGCCATTCATGCTTCAATTTACACGCACATTCATGAAGCCAAATACATTGCTTTTGGAGTACCCATTTATGCAACCGCATATACATTTGATCACGATAAAATTGTCTTTAATGATTATTTTGGGCAAACCATGTTTGGAGAACTGCCCATTATTGATCCTGGTCATTATTCAACTTGGTATGACAGAAATGCTTTAGAGATTACCAAATATTTAAAAGAGAGTAATTCTCACGTTATGGTTATCAAAGGAATTGGTACATATGTGTATGACAGAGACATTAATGAACTGGTTAAAAAAGTGGCCATTTTAGAAAATAGTTGTCGACTTATGAGTTTAAAATCTTCCTTTATTTAGAAAATTACAAAAAAATGTCGGTAAAATGCCATACAATAGGTACTATTTTAGCTTTTTTAAAGCTTAGATACTATAAAGTACCGGAAGTTTTATTTTACTAACAAGGAGTTCTTCTATGAACAAGGCTGAATTTATCGATGCAGTTGCTGCAAAAGCTGGATTATCTAAAAAAGATGCAAAAGGTGCAGTTGATGCTGCATTAGAAACAATTACAGAGGCACTAGTTAAAGGTGACGCTGTTAGCTTTATTGGTTTTGGTACATTTTCTACTGCTGCTAGAGCTGCTAGAACTGCAAAAGTTCCAGGAACTGATAGAACAGTTAACGTTGCTGCAACAACTGTAGCTAAATTTAAAGTTGGAAAAGCTTTAAAAGACGCTGTAGCTAAGTAACTACTAAGTTTATTTTGATTAAAATGCCCATCTTATTTATAAGGTGGGTTTTTTAATTCTCATTTTATGCCCGTGTGGTGAAATTGGTAAACACGCCGGATTCAAAATCCGGTGCTTCGGCTTGACGGTTCGAGTCCGTCCACGGGTACCACACTATTTATTCCCCTTTTTAAATTATTTTCAATATTTTTTTGATACAATTTTCCTCAGTTCAGTTCGGATGTACATTCAGTAATTTACACAGGGAGTTCAATGAAAAAGTTTTTGTCTTTAGTGGCTGTTTTTGTTGTATCGTTTTCAAGCTTACATGCAAGTGATAACGACTATGGTATAAGTGTTAATGGGGGAAGAAGCAATCATATTGATATTTATCGTATTGGGATTCAAAAACCTTTTAACGCTTCGGTGTATGATTTTGAAAGTGTTACGCTTCATGGTTTTCATGAAGTGGGTTTAAATTATTGGGTAGGAGAAAGAAATAATGTGCATGCTATTTCGTATTCACCCATTTTTAAACTGCTTTTTAATTCATTTCAAGCCAATGAGTATCAACCTTATATTGATTTTGGTATTGGGGTTGCTTTGGTCTCTGATACAAAAATTGATAATCGAAACCTCTCTTCCGCATTTTTATTTGAAGACAGGATTTCAGTAGGAATAAGCAAAGATGCTTGGGATTTTTATATTCGATATATGCACTACTCCAATGCTGGAATACAAAGCCCCAATGAAGGGATTGATATTGTACTGGCAGGGATTAATTATAACTTTTAAAAGTTATAATTAATCTAAAATATATAACGCCAGTTCATCGGCGAGTAAAAAGCTTTTCGTAAAAATTCTGTTGTTTTTGAGATATAATTGGCTGTTTTGAACCAACTCTTCAACTTTTTGTAACTCATTTTCATTCAATAAATCACATGCAACTCCAATGCAACAACGAAATCCCAACAATACTTTTTCCATTTTAATATCTTCTTGCGACAACAGTTCTTCTTCACACTCAAAAGGATTTTGAATATAACGCTCAATTTCTTTAGCGGCATACACTCTTTTACCATTGCCATATCCCACTGCACCTGCGCCAATCCCTAAATACTCTTGGTGTTGCCAATAGCCAATGTTATGCACACTTTGAGAATCCTTTTTTGAGGCAAAATTGGATATTTCATATTGATGAAATCCCAGCTGTTCTAAATATTCAAACAATTGATAACTTAACTCTTCATCGTCAATTTTTACACTCTTCTTTTGAAAAAACTGAGTTCCTTCTTCGAGCGTTAAACTGTAGGCACTTATGTGGTCAACGGGCAAACTTTTTATGATATCAATATCTTTTTTTAAAGAATCAAGGGTATCATTAAATACGCCATAAATTAAATCACAATTAATCTTTTCAAATCCTACTTTTTTGGCTAAAAGTATCGCTTCTTTGGCTTTTTGTGCATTATGCGCTCGCCCTAAAAATTGCAACTTTTTATCATCAAAACTTTGAACCCCAAAACTTATACGATTGACACCATAAGCAAACATCTGTTCCAACCAGACTTGTGTTGCACTGTTGGGATTGGCTTCGATGGTTATTTCAGCATTTTTTTGTAAATAAGGGAAAATGATTTCAAACACTTCTTGATATTCCAAAGCATTGATACAACTGGGTGTTCCTCCTCCTATAAAAACGGTTTGTATGGTTTTGTTAATCGTTTTTAACTCTTGTTTTAACTGTATTTTCAACGCATTCATATACGCTTTTTTCAGATGAAATAAATTGGTGTATGAGTTAAAAGCACAATAAAAGCACTTACTGTCACAAAAGGGGATGTGGAGGTATAAAAGCAATTTTTAATCCTAAATTTAATATAATCAAGCCTCAATTATAAGGGAAAAATGATTTATGGCTGATAAAATGGACGAAATACCAACACAAAAAAATAATAAAACTTACCGACCTAATGTTGCGGCAATTGTATTATCAGCGAAATATCCTTTAAAGTGTGAAATTTTTATCGCTTCAAGAACCGATGTAGAAAATGCTTGGCAATTTCCACAAGGGGGAATAGATGAAGGCGAAACAGTAAAAGAGGCACTTTTTAGAGAATTAGAAGAAGAAATTGGAACCAATGATGTTGAAATCATAGCAGAATATCCCCAATGGGTCAGTTATGAGTTTCCTCCTGCCATTGCCGAAAGAATGAAACCTTATGATGGTCAAATTCAGAAATATTATTTAGTAAAGTTACGACAAGGTGCAAAAGTGAATATCAATACGCACCACACTCCTGAATTCAGTGAGTACAAATTTGTCCCAACAAGTAATATTTATGATTATATTACTTTTTTTAAACGAACAGTATATAAACAAGTGTTGAAATATTTTAAAAACGAGGGTTATATTTAAAATGCTAAAAGTATTAAAATTTGGTGGTACAAGTGTTGGCACACTTGATAGAATTAAAAATGTTGCTCAAATCATCAAAAAAATAAAAGATGATGGGCATGATATCATTGCTGTAGTTTCAGCCATGAGTGGAGAAACCAATAAACTTATTGAATATGCAGAAAGTTTTTCTAAAACACCTTCTTTAAGTGAAATGGATATGTTATTAAGTTCAGGTGAACGAGTCACTTCAGCTTTATTATCAATTGCACTCAATGAAATTGGCTATAAAGCCACCTCTATGAGTGGAAGAGAAGCAGGAATTGTTACTGATGACTCTTTTACTAAAGCTCGAATTGAACACATTGATACCACCCATATGAAAAAAGCGTTAAGTGAAGGAAATATCATCATCGTAGCTGGATTTCAAGGAGTCACAGAACAAAACCGAGTCACAACCTTAGGACGTGGGGGAAGTGATTTAACCGCCGTTGCGATTGCGGGTGCAATCAACGCAGATGTTTGTGAAATCTATACCGATGTCGATGGTATTTATACCACGGATCCCAGAATTGAACCCAAAGCTAAAAAACTGGATAAAATTTCATACGATGAGATGCTGGAATTGGCTTCATTGGGGGCAAAAGTTTTACAAAACCGATCAGTGGAAATGGCAAAAAAACTCAATGTCAATTTGGTATCAAGAAGTAGTTTTACACCTGAAATTGAAGGTACATTAATAACAAAGGAAGAGAATATTATGGAAAAACCATTAGTAAGTGGTATTGCTTTAGACAAAAATCAAGTCAGAGTGGGAATGTATGGTGTAATGGATAAGCCTGGAATTGCTGCAAATATTTTTACAACCTTAGCCGATGCGAATATCAATGTAGATATGATAGTGCAAACCGTTGGTGTTGATGGAAAAACCGATTTAGATTTTACTATTCCTAAAACCGATTGGGAAATTTGTAAAAAAGTGATGACTCAATTTGAAAAACAATCTGAAAATATTGATTACAATGAAAAAATCTGTAAAGTTTCTATTGTAGGTGTGGGGATGAAATCACACACTGGCGTTGCTTCTAAAGCGTTTACTGCTTTAGCCAATGAAAATATTAATATTAGAATTATCTCAACAAGTGAAATTAAAATCTCTATGATTATTGAAGAAAAATATGCTGAATTGGCTGTTCGAGCTCTTCATGAAGCGTATGACTTGGATAAATAAGAGTGCAAGAGTTTTTAAATTGGACCATTGACACCATACGAGAAGATAAACTCATCTCGCCTTGGCTTGAGGAGAAAAAATACGAGTGGACTCCTCTTGTTGCAAAGTCTGTTATTAATATTTTGGATAAAAATCGCTCAGTCATTATTATTACCGATAAAGACAGAGAGTGGTTTTTAGAGTATATTCTTGCCAATATTAATCACACCAAACTGAACCGTCCTTTTTTACCTTTTTACGATTTCCGAGCCTTTTATCGTCAAATTGATAACCCAAAACAATCGGAAGAAGATATTAACTTTATAAAAGATATGCTCAATATCTCTTTTCCCAATGGCTATTGTTTTTGGTACATTGGACGAAGTCAAGATATAAGAGCGACTATTCCTAAAATCAGTAAAAACTCTTTTCTTTGGCTTTTAGATGAGGAACGTCAAAATGCATTTAATCTTAGAAGCAATGATGAAGCGCTGGATATGAAACTTTTACAAATGTTTCGATTGTACAATAAAACCCTCAGCGCCACACTTTTTGCCCAAGTAAATGTTGAAAACTGATATGCCAAAATATGATATTACTACTTCGTGTGTTTTAGTGGTCAACGATATTAGCACCACCATCAGTGAATTAATCAAAGCCTTACCGCTTCACTCCACACGAATGGTACGCAATGAACAAAGTATCAACGATGAATTTCAAATTGCTCAATCCAATGCCACAATAAAAGAAGCCTATATTGCCAGTAACAGCGTAAAATATATTCTTCTTTGTGGAGCAACTTTTAGAAAAGAGGCACAAAATGCGCTTTTAAAAGTCCTAGAAGAACCGCCTTTGAATATTGTGTTTG
>JBAYZM010000010.1:0-21095 GCA_041672515.1 Arcobacteraceae bacterium | reverse complement strand
AAACTTTAGAAACTCTGTCCACTGCAATATCAATAGCAGAGTATAAATCTCTGTCTTTTTGTTTTACAACAATTGTATCTAAATGAGCAACATTTAACGTAAATTCAAAAACGAATAGAGGTTTAGTATTTTTCTCTTCTTTTGAAATAATCGAGTTTACCGAAATAATATCCAAATTATATTTTTTGAAAATCTCGACAGAACTATTGATATAATCTTTGATAGCGTCTGTTAATTCTATGTGTCTTCCTACAATACTTGTATTCATGACATACTCCTTGTATTTATTTAATTAAATTATTTTAACATAAACTATATTAAATATACGAAAGATTGTTTAAATTCTGAAATAAAGTGATTCAATTACGCTCATTTAAGCGTAATTGAATTTTGAAGAGGAAGAAGCAAGATTTGAGACATACGCATTTAATTCGCTGTTATTACTTTGATTATTCACCATTGTCATTAAATTTTTGAAATTACCTAAATCCAATTTTTCATCATTTTGAGTCGTATTGGTTTTAATGGTTTCAAAAAGCATTTTAATGGTTTCCAACATCTCTTCATTAGAAGCCGTTTGTGAGTTTGTTGAGTTTTCACTCTCTTCTTGGAAAGTAATATCTACTCCAAGGGCTGCCATTTTTTCTTCAAAAGAGACAATGCCATCTTCATTGGTATCGGCTTCATCGTACTCTTCTTCAGAAGATCCACTCATATTTCCACCGCCACCCGATGGGGCTGATTGTTGAGAAGAAGCAACTTGCTCAATCGCACTGCTTAATTCATCACTTGAAACTGCTCCATCTGAATTTGAATCCAACGCAAGAAACTCTTCGTCACTCAATAAAGAAAGCTCTTCACTGCTTAAGAGTGAATCAGCATTGGTATCATACTGCGCCATAATATCCGATGCCATACTCTCTTCCATAGTTGGTAATTGAGGTGCTTCAGGCATTTCAAGTCCTAAATCAGACAACAGACTTTGAAACTCCTCTTTGGATGGCATTTCGCCATTAAACTGCGACAGTTTTGCATCTATAGCACTGGCAATCTCATTGGAAGTAACAAGAGAATCTCCACTGCTGTCTAAGGCTGCAAATAAATCTTGACTGACACCTACCTCATCTATACTTAAAGAAGAGTCCGAATTGGTATCACTTTTAGTAATAATATCTTTAGAAATATTATTAAGGGGTGGAATACTCATCGTAGATACCATACTGCTGCTTTGTATATAGTTCATAATAACCTCCTTTTACATCTTTACAGAAATTATATTTTTTTAAAGTAAACAATGGGTAACAAATCGCTTACTCTTCACTGTCAATAATCGCTTTTAAAGAAGCAAAAGAGTTCTCCATGGATGTAATAATGACCGTATAATCTGCAAATTGTTGCGCCATTTGTTCATATTTTTCGTCTAATTTTTCCGATTCACTTTCATGGTCATCGTTTAATGTTTCCAAATCATTATCCAGTTTTTCTTTGTACGTTGTTAATAAACCATCCAAACTGTCTAAAGAATCAAGATAAGATTTAAGTCGTGTTCCAATACCTTCTTTTTCTGCATATCCTACAAACAACTCTTTTAAGTCTTCAAAATTCTCACTTATTGCCGTTGAAAGAGCCGAAGAATCTATTTGCATGTACCCTGAACTGTCAAAAGAGATTCCATATTTGAATATGTTTTCTTCATTTTCTAATCCATAACTGTCAAATAAAATATCTTTGACGGTATTCATTATCGTTTTAAGTATACTTGAATCCGATATAACAGCCGTGGTTTCACTGTCTCCCAAGGTATAGGTATTCATTAAATCTACCAATTCATTATACTTATTGGCAATATTCTGAATACTAGTAAGAATGGAACTGGTGTCCCTTTGTAAAGAGATGGTTGATGTCCCTGTTTCTAAAGCGCTAATAACTAAACCACTTTTCATTGTAATTTTGTTTGAGGACAAATTATATGCAATACCATCAACCGTTGCTAACATATTTTGTGCCGATAAAACATGGTTTTCTTCCTCTTCAAAACCCAAATCAACACCCGTTTGAGAAATAGAAAGGGAATTTGCCAATCCACTTTCACTGCTTTTAATAATCATACGATATGACCCATCACTGACTTGTTCAAGTGCGACATCAAGTTTTGAATAGGTATTAAGTTCTGCTGCTAATTGTGTATAAGTATATTTGCTCGTTGAAAAAGTATAGGTTTCACTCCCTACGGTAATGGTCAGTTCACCTGAACCAATTTTGGCATCAACATTGCTGATTAAATTAGACTGGTAAACATCTTTTTGAGCCAATTGCGTTATCGTAGCAGAAATCGTTCCCTCTTTTAAATTGGTGGTATCAGTTGCATCAAATGATACCGAACTTCCTGATGTAGTCGCATATACGGCATTAAAAGCATTGGTATCAGTCGTAAATAAATCAAAACTCTCCACCAAATCCAACAGTTCCAACATAACAGCTTCAATTTCATTGACTGCTACAATCACAGCTTCAGTTTTTTCAATATTAGTCGTAATGGGATCTAGTTTCGCCGTACTTTCTGCTGTTTTTAATTTTGTTAATAATTCGTCGTTTAAGTCCACACTTCCTGAGGTTCCTAAACCTAATATTCCATCAGCCATTTTGACTCCTTTACATATTTAATAGAGTTTGTAGCATTTCATCTACAATCGTTATTACTTTAGCATTTGCCTCATACGCAGCTTGATACTTTAATAAATTAATCATCTCTTCATCGGAATCAACTTTCGTTAAATTATCGTGAGCATTACTTAAAGAGTTCACAATAGCAACTTGAGACTCCAACTTAAATGTACTGTTTTCAACATCAGAAGAGATTGAAACCAAAAGTTTTTGATAAAATTTAGAAAAGGAGGTTGTTTCACTGCTGTTTGAATCAATATTAATGTCCGTATTCCATTGAATTTGAGCCAATGTGTCCAAGTCTTTTGCACTTAATTGGCTAATATTATTCGTAAACACCAATGAATTTACGCTTGAACCTGAAAACAACTTAGTACTTGTTGTACTTGAAGTCATTTCCACCAATGCTTTTGCAAAATCATCTAAACTCTGTTTATATTGCGATATTTTTGATGTTGAGGTCGTAAGATTTTCTGTCAGTGCTTTAATCGAACCACTTTGTAAACTCACTTCATTCCCATAAATAGCAACTGAAATATTATTGGCAGCTTCAACGGACTTATTACTCTTAACCACCTCGGTGTCATCAATACTAATGCTTAAATCAAATTGTCCTTTTTCGCCCTCTTCTACTGAAGTAATGATTAAATTATTACTTGAATCCAAACGAGCACTCAATGAAGAAAAATCTGCACTGGTATTGATGGCATCAACAATTTGTTGTTTGAGTTCATTCGGCGTAGCTCCACTGGTATTAGCACTAAAAGAGAGTGTTTGTCCATTATTAAGTGTTAATGTTACTGTTTGTCCATCTGCAACATTGGCATCATCTAAATCACTGGTTGTATAAATATCTTTTTGTGCAACATACTCTTCAACTACACTTAACTCATGTAAGTTCATGTTATTAAAAATAGCCGTTGTATCCCCTACTTTTAAAACATAATTCCCATTACTGGTATCCACATTGATATTAACTAAAGAGGATAACTCTAACTCTAATTGGTCTCGTTTATCCAATAAATCGTTTGCCACACTGCTGCTTTGCATGATTTTTTCATTGATGAAAGTAATTTGTTCAAGTAGGGTATTAACTTGACCTACTTGTTCATTGAGTAATTCCAAAGAAGAGGATTGTATGTCTTCCAAACTGGAATATAAATTTTGCAAACTGCTGACTAAAATATCTGATTGTGTGGAAAGTTCATTTTGATAAATCAAATTATCAGGTTCAGCTCTTAATGTTTCAATGGAATCAAAAAAATTACTTAATGTTATGGAAAAACCGCTCGTATCGGTCTCGCTGAACATCATTTCAACATTGCTTAAAATGGAGTTTTCCTGTTCATAATAAGATTGCACACTGTTTTGTTTAACCAATTGCAAATATAAATAAGTACTCGTACTTCGTGTGACTCCATCAAAAGAGACACCATTGCCTGTTTGTCCACTGTTCAAAAGACTGATTTCAGATGTTTCAACGATTCGTTTTTTATATCCTTGGGTATTTTCATTGGCAAGATTATTAGCTGTCGTGTCAACCGAATATCGAGCTGTATTCAAGCCCGTTTGTGCGGTATAAAGTGAATTCATCATATTCAATCCTTAATATATTTTTTTTATATCAACAAATTCGATAAATGATTTCGCACTGTCAAGAATGTATTGTTTATCCACCTCATCGTACCCCATGACTTCATGACAAATTAAATAGATTCTATTTTTCGTTGTCGTTTGAATGGCATAAACACTGTATTGTCTTGGCATAGAGTTTCGTAACCTTCCATCTTCAATGACTCGGTCAATTAAATTCACCAAATTTGTTGTAATCAAAATATTCATGGTTTTTTGTAGTGTCATTAGCATGGTTTCCAAATGGGTACTGTTTTCAAAATGCTTTAAATCAATACTTTTATTTTGAATGGCATTGTTTACAAAGTAGTTATAACACTGCGCCACTTGAGATTCCAATTCTTTAATCTGTACGTTGTTCATTTTGTCTCTCCTAACTTAAATAATTTATCAAAGACAAACTATTGACTTTATTGATGGTGTAATACAAAGAGGTATACGTATTTTCTAGGGCTTGAGACTTTAGTGCCAATTGCGTTAAATCAGCTCCTGCATACTCTTGTTCTAAAGCAGTTAAATTGGTGATTTTAGATTGAATAACATCTCCATAGTTTTCTATGAGATTGGTTCTGCTTCCCACAATAGAATGGGCAATATTCATAGCAGAATAGGCACTGGTAATTTTTTCTAATGATTCTGACAAAATAGCATCTTGTTCATCTTCGCTTAAAGAGGTATCTCTTAAAGTTGTAATCATTTCATCCAAATCATCAAACAAGCTGTGTTTTACCTCCAACGTATCGCTTTGTGTATTGGTTAAACTGTATGTAGCTGGAGTGGTTCCTAAATCAGTGACATCAATGGAAGCTTGGGTTATATCTCCATTTAAATAAAGTTTATCGGTATCAATGGTGCCATCATTATTGGAATCAATAAACTTCCACTGATTTCCTTGCGAATCAACAATGAGTTCATTTTCTCCAAACTCTAAGTTTTCACCACTTAAAGCCGTTGACGTTGTATAATAAAATGCATCAATGCCATTGGCACCTTGAGTGACATACTTATTTTTATCCACATTAACTTGTTGTTCTTCATAATTCCCCACATAACTTATTTGCCCAGTTGTTTCATCTTCCACAAAGGGAGTTGTCATATAACTCGTGCCTCCAAACAGATACTTATCATTAACGCTGCTATTGGCCAATGAAAGCAGACTTTTTTTCATGTCTTCAATTTCGGTTGCTAAAATTTGTTTGTCATCACTGTTAACGGTATCATTTAACGCTTTTAATATTTTTGTTTTAATTGATTCAACCGTTGTTTTAGCACTGGCAAGTGAAGAATCCGCAAAAGTATTAATCAAAGTGGCATCTTCAATTTGTGTTTGAATAGAACCATACGTACGTAAACTGCTTTGCAAGGATAAAATCATGGTATACGTACTCGAATCATCACTTCCATACTCCAAAGCTTCTCCACTGCTTAAACTGTGGGTTACTTTTGCATTTTCTTTATTTAAAATTTGCAAATTTTGCATAATTGAATTAATTGAACTGACCATTAGACACCTCCTTTATTATCGTTTAAGATTGATAAGTGTTTGTAAGATTTCATCGGCGGTGGTAATGGATTTGGCATTGGCTTCAAAAGCTCGTTGAAAGACCATTAAATTGACCAAACTTTCACTTAAATCTGCTGTACTTAATTCCAGTGTTTCACTCTCCATACTTGTACCATTATCATTATTAACCGTATAAATCGGTTCTCCACTGTCTCTTGTTTTGGCATACAAATTATCCCCAATGGCTTCCAGCCCAATGTTATTGGTAAATTGGGCAATGGCAATTTGCCCAACGGCATACTCAACCCCATCTTGTTTCATAGTAATAAGTCCATTACTGTCTACTGAAAATTCCCCAAATGAAGAGTCCGTTAATCCTAAGGTGTCCAATTTTAATTGCAAAGAAGTTTTTGATGAGGTTTGATCAATGGAAGAGATAATTTGCATAAATTCAGCCCCTGCCCCTGTATTGCCACTTAAATCAAGATTTTTATCTTTTACGTAGCTTTGAGCAGCACTGTCATCGGTAAACTCCAAAATACCATAAAACTCAACGCCTGTTTTTTGGGATTGAATCACCAATTCACCATTGATATTTTTGGCTTCTACTTCCACTTGTAAAGAGGCATCGGCATTGATTTTTGTAATTAAATCATTCATCGCATCTTCGTAAGACGTTAAAGTATTATCCGACGTTATTGTTATCCCATTTAAGGTATAACTTATGGTATCTCCTACCGCAAATGTAATGGCATTGCCATTGTCATCACTTAAAATATCCTCTTCTTCAAAAACATCTTGTTGTTGACCTGCTACGGCTTTTTTCAAAGCTTCCATTGCACTTTCGACGGCAAATTCACCTGAACCTTCAACATTTAAAGTTAAGGTACTTGACGTACCCAATGTTTCCGTTTCCCCTGCTAATTCACTCACATCTCCAATTTTAAAAGAGGTTCCAGGAATAAGGGAGTCTATTTTGATTTGCCCATTTAAAACATCCACATTGGAGGTACTTGGATTGTTTGAGCCATCTACGGTATAGGCTTTCAAACCAGTAATATTGGATATTTCATCACTTAAAGCTTTATAAGTAGCGACTTTACTGGCTAAAACATTGTATTCTTCATCCGTAGTTGTTCCAAATGTGGTTATCCCAGCGGCATCCATTTCGGCTTTAAATTCCGCTGTTGCGGTTACACTTTGATAACTTTGTGTTATTTTATTGCCATTAATATAGACATAAACTTGATCTCCTTCTGAATCCATTAAACTGCTTGTTCCGTCGGGAAAATCAATTAAGGTACTTTGGGCAATAGAGGGAGAAGATTGTTGTTCAGGATCACTGGCATACGATGCTAAGGCTTTATTATAATTGGTTATTAACGCTTCAATATCCGAAATCTTAGTTGCTTGTGTTTTAATACCAGAACCACTTAGTTCGCTGGCATCACTTTTAGCACTCTCAGTATAATCAGAAGTTTTAGTGGCATAGGTTTCGATTCTATTGGAAAACTGCACAATTTGATTGCCTGCAATTTGAGTAAAAATATCCGTAAAATAGCTTAAATTTGAATTGGTTGAAATCACATCTGAAGAGGGTTCAATTGCACTTAATGCCCAACCTTGGACTTCATATCCATTGGCATCTTGAAGCGTTCCATTTTCTCCCATTCTAAAGTTTCCAGCTCTTGTATAATAAGATTCTGACGTGCCTTTGGTATTAGTATTGGTAACAACAAAAAAACCATCTCCATTTAAAGCAACATCATAAGAAGCTCCTGTTATATTTAAGCTTCCTTGAGTAAACTGTTTTTCTGCACTTGTAACACTCGAACCTTTTCCAATGCTGTCTTGATACATTAAATCAGCAAAAGTCACTCGAGAGGCTTTATATCCAACTGTATTGACATTGGCAATATTATTTGACTCATTATCTAACGCCGTTTGTTGAGCAGCTAACCCAGATATTCCTGTCCATAATGCACTTATCATGGTAAATCCTTTATAAAAAAGTCCGTGATTTTTCTCACAAACCAATCATAAAGTTTTTACACAAACATAGGGTATCAGTTCATAAACGTAAGTTACACTTAAATAAACCATTTGTAACAATTAATAAATTTTGGTAATATTTTCATATAAAATGGTTTTAGCTTCGCTGCTATACGCGGTAGCCGTTTCCGTGTTAAAAGCTAAAGCAGACCCACTTTGATTCAATGTAGAATTTCCATTGCTTACAGACAATACCAACTGATAATTGCCTTGATTGTTCTGAGCCATGGAAGCGGCAAGACCATCTGTTTTGGAAATTTCACTGGCAAGTTCATCATAGGTTTTGTTATAGGTGGAAAATTCGTAGGTTGTTCCACTGCTGTTAGTCAATGTCAATGTTCCATCTTCAGATGTTGAATTCACAATTTCATCGGTACTTTCAACTTCATCAAAATAGTAGACATCGTAATAGCCTGAAATTTCATAAGCACTCACTGAAATGGTGCCATCTTGCATGGAAACAGAAGAGACACTGTACTGTTTGGCATTGCCTTCATCGTCTAAATCACTGGTTTCTATGATACTGCCAATCATTGAAGAGGCACTCGAAAGTGCCGATTGTTGGAAAGAGGTTTGTAACGATTCCATGGCTTCAACGGTGGCTAAATTGGCTTCAAGCGTTGAAAGTTGGAGTTGCGTATCCAACATAGAAGCTGAATCCACGGGATTTGTTGGGTCTTGCATGGATAATTCCGTTAACATTAATGTTAAAAAGTCTTCACTTTGTAAACCTTCTGAACTCACAGAGGTGGTGTAACTGTTTCCATAAGCATCCACCGAAGAGCTTGTTGTAATACTACTGGTTGCCATACGTGCTTCCTTATTATAATTTTTACAATAGTAATAAGATAAGGCAAATAGTGGGTATTAAAGGGTAAATAAGCAGTAAGAGTAAGTAAATAGAAAGTAAATAAAAGTATCTAAGTGGTTTTAATTATAAAATTATGATACGACTCCTCATAAAAATAATCCAATTCTAAGTGATGTATTTTGATAATGCTGTTGGTAATATACAAACCAAGCCCTAATCCTTCTTTGGTATTCTTTTGCTCTTTGTTAAAAGGCTTTAAATATTCTTCTATGTTCTTTTCCAATCGTATGCCTTGATTACGTATTCTAATAGAATCTTTTTCTATAAATATCTCTACTTTTCCATTTTCATTGTATTTAATGGCATTATCAATTAAATTCTTTAGTGCAATGGAAAAAAGGTCAAAATCAACATCTAAAATAAAGTCTTTATTATGAATTTCAACCTTATCTTTCTTGATTAAGAGAATATCTAAGGCATGTTCTAAAAGGTCAATCACTCGATATCTGTTTTTAACCAATTGTATTGTACCTGAGGTTAACTCTTCAATTTTTGCAAATTCACTTAATAAATACTCCAATCGTTGAAATACTCGAATAAGAATATCTTTTCTTTGAGTCTGATTTAACGTATCGGCAATCAATTTTCCTTTGGTAATGGGAGTTTTAAGTTCATGCATAATATTACGTAAAAACAAATTTCGAGACTCTTTGAGTTGTCTTAATTGTAAAATAGCATTGTCAAATTCATTGGCGACTTGTGATATCTCATCATTTCCATTATTTTTTGTACTAATCGATAAATCGCCATTGGAAAATTTAATAATCTCTTTTTTCAACTTATTTAAAGGAGTGAGTTTTTTCTTTAGAAATATAAAAAACCATACCAACAAAATATCAATTATCATCAAAATGAAAAGCCAAAAGTATTGAAAACTGCGAGCATCACTCTCATCAATAAGAATATAATGAGGGAAATCATTGATATTAAAATTGGGTGGTTGAGAAAAACGTTGTTCTTCTTTAGGTGGAAAAAAGTTTTGAGGAGGTGGTGGCATAAAAAATCTTGGTGGTTTTAAACGAAGATATTTTTTGTTGTTATAATATAAGATTTCCAAAGGAGAGTCATTGCTGCTTTCAATTTTGCTCGCTTCCGTCTCTAAACGTTTAAAATCAATGTATGAAATGGATAAATGAAAACTCTCTAACTGCTTATTAATCGCTTCATCGCTTATTTTATCTCTTTTACCATCCAATAAAATCTTAATTGCATTGGAATATCTTCTTTTTTCAATGAGACTATACGCTTGATTATCAATGATAAATTGCGTAAAAATAAGTACATTTATAATAATAAAAATACAAACAAAAAAGATATTGATTTGAAAGAATATGGAGTTTCTTTTATTCATTAACAAGTTTATAACCTACTCCTCTGATGGATAAAATATGTTTGGGTTTTTTGGTGTTCTCTTCAATTTTATTACGAACCCGACCGATTAAAACATCGATACTTTTATAAGAACTCTCATATTTAATCGAATCGACATTAGAAAGCAACTCTTGGCGTGAAATCACAAAACCACTTTTCAAAATTAAATATTGCAAAATATAGTACTCGGCATTGGTTAAATCAAGCAATTCCTCGTTTTTATAAATTTCCATTTTTGAATCATTAAAGGTAAAAACTTCTTTTTTATTGAATACTTGATGTTCAGAAGTTATGGTATTACATCGTTTTAAAACTGTTTTAATTCGTAAAATCAATTCATGGGTATCGTAAGGTTTGGGCATATAATCATCAGCCCCCAGTGAAAAACAGGCAATTTTATCTCCAATATGAGAACGAGCCGAAGAGATAATAATGGGAATATTATGTTTTTGTCGTATCATATTACACACTTCAATGCCATCGATATTGGGCAACGATAAATCTAAAATAACCAAATCGTATTTTTTCAGATTTAAAGCTGACATACCAATTTCTGGTGTTTCAAAATTACTGACTTTAATATTGTATTCTTTTAAGTACTCGATTAAAATGGATGCTAACTCGACATCATCTTCTATCATCAAAATATTTATCACATCTACCCCTTATTCACTTATACAATTATAGTACAGTAAAGTAAACAATTTGTAACAAGCAATTAAATTAAAATATCTCGATTTCCTTTGATGTTAGCCTCAGATAAGACACCTGTTTTTTCAAGTTGTTCTACAATGGTTGCTGCTCGATTGTATCCAATTCGCAGTTTTCGTTGCAAATAACTGATTGAACTTTTTTGATCTATAAGGACAATTTGTTTGGCTTCTTCGTACAATTCATCCAAGTCGCCCAAATCACTTTCACTCAAAAACGATTGGTCTTTTTGTTTAACAAACTGCATATCGTATTGTACGGGTCGTTGTTCTTTTAAGAAATCCGCCACTTTCTCAATTTCAACTTCCGTACTCCAAGGCGCATGAAGACGAACAAGTCCTGACATTCCCGGAGGAGTAAACAACATATCTCCTCGTCCTAAAAGAGACTCAGCTCCCATAGAATCTAAAATAATTTTAGAATCGACTCGTTGCCCTACTTTATAAGAGATTCGACTGGGTAAATTGGCTTTAATTAACCCCGTAACCACATCCACGCTGGGTCGTTGAGTGGCAACGATTAAGTGAATACCACTCGCACGTGCCATTTGTGCTAGTCTGGCAATAGAGAGTTCCACTTCTTTGCCACTGGTCATCATCAAATCCGCTAACTCATCGATGATAACAACAATATAAGGAAATGGGTCATACTTTTCAACTACGGCTTTTTCATTATAGTTTTCAATATTTTTTGTTTTGGTTTGAGACATTAACGTATATCGTCTCTCCATCTCACTGACCATATTCGATAAAGCATTAATGGCTTCAGTAGGTCGCGTGATGACTGGCGTTAAAAGATGAGGAATGTCATTATAAATTGAAAACTCCAACATTTTTGGGTCAATCATAATAAGTCTGAGTGTATCGGGGGAGTTTTTGTATAACAGCGATAAAATCATACAATTAAGCCCAACTGACTTTCCACTTCCCGTCGTACCAGCTATAAGTAAATGAGGTAACTTTTTTAAGTCCGTAATAAACGGTTTTCCCACAATATCTTTTCCTAAAATCATCGTCAAAGGAGATTTGGCATTTTGGAAAATTTCACTCTCTAAAAGCTCTCGTATATAAATGACTTGAGAGTCTTCATTGGGCACTTCAATTCCCACGACATCTTTACCTGGAATGGGCGCTTGAATACGAATGGTTTGTGCTTTTAACGCCATGGCTAAGTCGTCTTGCAAATTTAAAATTTTAGAGACTTTAACATTGGGGGCTGGTTTAAATTCAAACGTCGTAACAATTGGTCCTGTATAAGTTCGTACAACATCGCCCTCAATTTTAAACATCAGCAGTTTTTCAAGTAAATCGGCAATTTTTTTATCAATAAAAACTTCATTGACTTTTGCTTTTTTCTCTTTAGGAGGTTCTTGAAAAAAAGCCGTACTGGGCAGTTTGAAATCTTTAGGTTTTTCATTTTTCCCTAATTCAATTTCATCTAAAAGTTTTTTATTTTCTTCAAGTTCATCGACCATTAATGCATGAGGTGTATTATCATCATTCTCAATAATATCAGCATCTTCAATATCTTGGTCGAATTTTTCAAAAACTTTCTCTTTGTTTTTAGGAACTTCAATCACGATTTCAGCCGTATCACCCACTTCTTTAATGGTGATTTTGTCCTCTTTTTTATCGTTTTGCATGTTTTTTGTATAACGATAATCTTTGGTAGGTACTATTTTTGCTTTGGGTTTATAACCAATGAGTAAATTCCGAATATTATTGGAAAATTCCTCTTTTTTATTTTCTAAAAAAACCATTAAAAAAATAAAAACTCCAATAAACATAAAAATCCATAAACCAGCATTTCCAATAAAAGGAGAAAGAGTTAACACGATTGCATTGCCCAATATTCCTGCTCTTGAATCTTCTAAAATGAGTGTTTGGAAAATAATGAAAGAAAATAAAAGTGTTGTAAGCGTACAAACCCGTAAAGTTAAATCCAATGAAGTGGTTTTTTTAAAATTAATTTTATACAAAATATAGACAAAAATAAAAAGATAAATATAGGAAATGTACCCAAAATAATTGTGTGAGAATTGTGAGAAAAGGAAACCAATTTGTCCCACCATCAATTTGTCTAATACAAAAATTGAAAACTCAAAATAGATGATTACAAAAAAAGCAATCAGAGAGAGAATTTTATTCAACATTTTCCTTTATTTTAATAATTGGGCTATTTTACCCTGCAGTTTTAGCCAACTTCTGTGTTCCATTAAAGGAAATCCTGCCCACTGTTTTTTAGGCTCATCAATCGATTTAGTCACTCCACCACGTGCTGCAATGGTCGTAAAAGGTGCAATTTCAAGATGTCCTGCGGTGGCACTTTGTCCCCCCATAATCACATACTCATGCAGTGTAGTTGAACCCGATAATCCCACTTGTCCTGTTAAAATACAGCCATCTTTTAAAACACAATTATGGGCAATATGCACTAAATTATCAAGACGTACTCCATTTCCAATAATGGTCGATTTAAACGCTGCTCTATCGATACACGTATTGGCACCAATTTCAACATCGTTTCCAATAACAACATTGCCATTTTGGTAAATTTTAATGTATTTTCCCTCTTTGGTATTAGCAAATCCAAAACCATCTGAACCAATAACAGTTCCTGCATGAATCATACAATCACTTCCCACAATACAATCTCGATAAACCGTTACATTGGGATAAAGAACCGTATTGTTCCCTATTTTGACATTATCCCCAATAAAAACACCACTCATAAAGGTACAATTATCCCCAATAATCGAGTTTTTACCTATATAAACATTGTTCATAATAGTACAATTTTCACCAATTGAAGGTTCATTTCCACTGCTTTCAATCAATTTGGGAGCAAAAAGTTTAGAGGTTCGTGCCAGCATTAAATAAGGTTCATTGGTTACTAAAGCAATTGTTCCTTTAGGTACTTGTGAGGCAAACTCTTCTTTAACAAACACTGCAGCTGCTTTGGTTGATTCTAAATCATTCACATATTTTTTATTTTCTAAAAATGAGATTTCATTTGCGTTCGCATCATTTAATGTGTTTAACCCGACAATTTCTGTATTGCTTGTACAATCAATATTTAAATAGTTTGAAATTTCTTGTAGTTTCAAAGAAGCATCCTTTATATAAAAAAACAGCCTTTATTGGGCACATTGTATCCAATAAAGGCGCTTAAATCACTTAAATTAAGAAAACAGATTATTTTCTCATCTTTCCATCGCAACAACACCGCTTCGTACAATCTCTAAAGGATTAAACTTCTGCATAACATTAATAAAATTTGCAATTCGGCTTGGTGAATCTGTGGCTGAAATAAAAATTGCCTCATCGGTTACATTTTGAATAGAACCATGATAGGCACGTGCGATAACTTCGACATTGCTAATATCTTGATCAATGGGGATTTTCATTAAAACCGTATCTTTTTCAATCACATTTTGATGCTCATTCACTTTTAATACCGGAATAATTTTATTGAGTTGTTTTACAATTTGATCAATAATTCGTCGATCTCCATTCGTAACAATAGTAATACGTGAATATTTACTTTGAGGAATGGGTGCCACAGTCAAAGAGTCAATATTGTACCCTCGTGCAGAAAAAAGCCCTACAATTCTTGATAAAACATTGTCTTCATTGAGCACAATAACCGAAACAACTCTTCGTATCTCTTCACTGTCATAATAGTGGTTAAAATTATTCATTATTTATCTCCTAAAAGCGTCATTTCATTTAAAGCATGTCCGTTAGGAACCATTGGTAAAACGTTTTCAAGTCTATCAACAATAACCTCAATCATACAAACTTTTTTACTCGCAACCGCATCACGTAAAGCAATATCAAAATCCTCTTTGGTGTGGACTTTATACCCTTTACCCCCAAAAGCTTCTACTAATTTAGTAAAATCAGGTTGAATCGATAAATCCGTTTGAGACAATCTGTTTTCATAAAAGAGTGTTTGCCACTGTCTTACCATTCCTAAATAATTGTTATTTAAGACCACGTTAATAACGGGTAAATTGTATTCGGTACACGTGAGTAACTCTTGAATGTTCATTAAAATTGAACCATCTCCCGTGATATTAACACTGATTTTATCGGGACAAGCACGCGCAACTCCCATGGCTGCAGGAAGTCCAAATCCCATGGTTCCTAAACCACCACTGGTCACCCATTGTCGTGGATAACTAAAAGGATAAAACTGAGCAGCCCACATTTGGTGTTGCCCAACATCGGTTGAAATGATGGCTTTTTCTCCCAATAAATGTCCCAAACGCTCAACAACCCATTGGGGTTTTAAACTTCCATCGGTATTATCAATATAGCGCAATGGCTCTTTTTGTTGATACTCATTTAAAGCAGCTACCCACGAAGAAAAATCGTTTAATTTAACCTCTTTTATATCTTCCAACATATTTTGCAATACATTTTTCAAATCCCCAACAATCGGGAAATCGGGTTTAACCAGTTTATCAATAGAAGCTGGGTCAATATCAATGTGAATAATCTTGGCACGTTTTGCAAATTGATCCAATCGTCCCGTTACCCTGTCGTCAAATCTTGCTCCCAAAGAGATGAGTAAATCCGTTTCATGCACTGCCATATTCGCAGCATATTCACCGTGCATTCCTAACATTCCAAATAACAGTGGGTTTTTATGCCCCATAACACCTCGAGCCATAAGCGTTTCTACTGCGGGGATTCCAGCGTGTTTAGCTAACTCTCTGATTTCATGTCCGCAGTTAGATAAAACTGCACCACCACCAATATACAACAACGGTTTTTTGGCTTCTGCAATCGCATCTATCGCTTTTTTGAGTTGTTTTTTGTTCCCTTTGGTTGTGGGTTTATATGTTGGTAAATCAACCTCGTTAGGATATTCAAAATCAGCTTCATTAATAGTAACATCTTTGGGAATATCAATATGTACAGGACCTGGTCGTCCTGTACTTGCAATATGAAATGCCTCTTTAAATACTCTTGGTAAATCTTTAATATTTTTGACCAAATAATTGTGTTTCGTACAAGGTCGTGAAATTCCTACGGCATCGATTTCTTGAAAACCATCTGTTCCAATAATTTGTGTAGGAACTTGCCCTGAAATAACAACCATAGGAATTGAATCCATATACGCCGTTGCCAATCCTGTTACAGCATTGGTAAATCCCGGACCACTTGTTACAATAGCCACTCCTACTTTTCCTGTTGATCGGGCATAGCCATCGGCTGCATGAATAGCAGCTTGTTCGTGTCGTGTTAAAATATGTTGAAAATAGTTTTGTTTATATATCTCATCGTAGACATTCATTATAGCGCCACCTGGATAACCAAAGACCACTTCAGTACCCTCTTTGTGTAAAGATTCAATAACAATTTTTGCGCCTGTCATTTTCATAATAATATCTCCATTCTAAATTAAAGTTTGCATTTTACATAAATGTAAATTAATCCATCTTTAATATAAGAAAAGTAAATAGTTTGTTTTAGGCAATTTTTATCTTTCTTTAACTATAATCAGAACAGTTTTGAAAAGGAGTTTTCTATGGATATCAATAATATTAATCAGGTCAACAACCTAGGCAATGTTTCAACGCAAACAACGCACAATGTTAATACCACAAAAGCCGTTACCTCAAACGACAAAGATGCTTCTAATGTTTCAATAAAAGATTTAACGCAAGGGGATAGAAATACTCTATCACTGACGCTTAAAACACTCAATGAAGGAATTGCTAGCTCAAAAATAGCGCAAGATGCCTTACAAAAACAAGCCGAAGTGCTTAATACCGTGACCCAAAAACTCGATGAAAAAGAGGGCAATTCCATCACGCAAGATGAACAAGATGAGTTAAAAAAAGAGATTGTAATGTCTCTACAAAACTTTAACGAAATCGCTCAAAATACAAAATTTAATAACAACAGTTTACTCAATCAAGATGAACAATATCTGAATATCGTAACGAACAATGCGAGTTTTTCTATTGAAATGCCCAACACAACTAAAATATCAGACGGATTAATTACCTCATTTCGAGAAACCGATTTAAACAATCCGCAATCACTCAATCAATTATCCAATGCATTTAAAGAATCCGCAACAACCGTTAATAACAGTGCTAAAGAGTTACAAAGTGTTGAAAAAAGCTTACAAACCGTTGCTAAAGATACCATTCAAGACCAACTCAAAGAATTAGAGTCTAAAGCCGTTTCCAATAACATCAATTTTGGACAAGAAATGCTTGATTTTTCTAAAACCAATGTAACTTCACAACTGGGCTTTTTAGTCTCTTCTCAAGCCAATACGGTTCAAGCACAAAGCGTTCGATTATTATCGTAACGTTACTGTAAAAAGTGGTTAATCGCCACACCTTCTCGTAATCCATCGTCAAAAACGATGGATTCATTTTTTCCTAAAACTTCAAAAATGGCTTGATAGATTAAAATCCCTACTTCAATAAATTCAACTCGTCCTTTTCCAACAAGCCTTGTTAACTCTTCAAGAGGTTTATGTTTAAATAACACTAACGCATCTGCTAAATCTTCTAAGGTTACAACCGTACCATTGACCAAATTTTTGTCATACGCATACGCATCTAATCCCAGTTTAACAGCAGCAACCGTTGTTGGGGTTCCAGCAGTGGCGATAAAAGTGTATTTCCCCAAATCAAAGCCTAACGAATTGACAAATTTAGCAATCTCTTTTTGTAACACTTTTAATGCTTCTTTGGTTGATTCTATGGAGTTGTGTTGTTGTGTTAAGGTTACAATACCAAAAGGAAAGCTTTGAGCAATAAAGGTATCATGGGTATTGACTATAATTTCAGTTGAACCTCCACCAATATCCAATACCACGAAGTTTTCACTTTTTTGGGCTTCTCTTTTTAACGCATATTGAATGGCAAGAAGAGTCAATCGAGCTTCTTCTTGGGGATCAATAATTGTAAAATCTGCTCCCGTTTGTTCTTTAAAATACTTAAGAACTTCTTGATTGTTACTTGCGTATCGCATGGCAGCAGTGGTCACACAAACTGCTTTTTTAGGGTCAAATTCCAAGCATTCTACTGCCGTTTGGATGGCGTGAACAACTCGCTCTTGCGCTTCTTTGGATATTTTTCCTGTTTCCACCAAACCATCTGCCATGCCCACAACTTCGTGAAACTCATTGAGTATGGTATTGGTATTAAAATCGTACGTAACAACGCGAAAAGAGTTAGAACCTAAATCAATGGCGGTAATAGGAAAAGACATCAATTATAAGTGAGGGATTTTTATTTTTGAATTCAGTAAATACCCAATGGCAATCATTGCTGACAATACCACATAATCATTAACAAAACCTGTTAACCACACTAAATAGACACACCACAATAAAATGGCACCCAAAGGAGTGGGAATACCTGTAAAATATTTTTCTACACTTCCCACATCGGCATTAATATTAAACTGAATCAGACGCCGTAACCCTGAAATAACATAATATATAAAAGCAAAAGCCACAAACAAACTATTTAACTCCAACTCTTTACCATCAATAATGGCAAAAAAGATAAACATCGTCGGCACAATCACAAACGATAAGAAATCTGCAAACGAATCCAGTTGTACACCAAATTGTGTCGATAAGTTGTATTTTCGAGCAATTTTCCCATCCACGATATCAAAAGCTCCCGCAATCCATGCAAAGAGTGCTGCTCCAAAAAATTCACCGTGAGTTAAAAAATAAATCGCCAAAACACCGGCGGCTATATTAAAAAATGTTGCTAAGTTTGCTAAGTTAAAATGATTGTATTTATCAAATAAAAAATGCATCGGTTTCCTTTGTTTTTTTACATAATTCAAATTTTTATGCTGGGATTATAGCTAAAAAACCTTGAATTCCTGCCTACTCTTTTTTTACGCTAATTTAAAGCTTAATGGTATATAATCACCTGATTATTAAAAAGGTTTTATGGTGTTAAACATTAAAAGTGAATTTCTCAGTTCAAATATTAAAAATGATATTTTATCGGGTTTTGTTGTTGCCCTTGTGCTTATTCCAGAAACCATTGTTTTTGCTGTAATTGCAGGAATTTCACCCATTATTGGTTTATATACGGCGTGTATACTGGGTATGATTACGGCTATTATTGGAGGAAAATCTGGGGTTATTTCTGGACTTACAGGAGCAATAGCGGTTGTTTTACTCTCACTGAGCATCAAAGTAAAAGAGACAACTCCTTCTCATATTTTAGAAGAACTCACACAAAACGGTGAACTCTCAACAATGATTTTACAATACATTTTATTAGCAACCCTATTAGCTGGGATAATTCAAGTACTTTTTGGTGTTTTTAAAATGGCTAAATACATACGCCTCGTACCCAATTATGTTCTTTTTGGATTGGTCAATGGCTTGGCAATCATTACTTTAGTTTCTCAATTTTATACCTTTAAAGCAGAGAGTTATCTCTACTATATTTTGGTTTTTGCAACCATTGGAATAGTCTATTTTCTGCCCAAATTAACCAAAGTTGTTCCTTCGAGCTTGGTGGCTTTGGTGGTTATCTCTTTTATTGTTATCAATTTTGATTTGGATACCAAAAAAATAGGAGACTTAGCCACGGTATCAAGTACCTTTCCCACCTTTAGTATCCCTAAAATTTATATCAACTTTGAAGCCATTTGGATGGTTTTACCCTACTCCTTACTCATTGCATTTGTGAGCAGTTTAGAATCCCTGCTTACTTTAAATTTACTCGATGAAATGGGTGAAAAAAAAGGCAATGCCAATCAAGAGTGTATTGCGTTGGGTGCCGGAAATATTACGTGTGGTTTTTTTGGAGCACCTGCAGGAAGTTCAATGCTGGGGCAATCTGTTTTAAACTATAATAACGGTGCTTATGGTCGATTTTCAACGCTTTTAGTTCCTATTTTTATCATGCTGTTTATCCTCTATTTTTCAGAGTACATTACGATTATTCCTCTTGCGGTATTTATTGGTATTTTAGCCACTATTCCTATTTTTCTTTTCCAATGGCAAAACACACATCAAATTAAAAAACTCACCAGTCTTGAAAAATTTGTTCTTGTTTTAGTCACGGCTATTACAATTGTTGCCAATTTAGAAATTGCCTTTGTCGCATCGTTACTGATTGCATTTGTTTTATATCTTGTACAATTACTGAACGTTAAATCTAAAGTCTCTGTACAAGAAGACGGTGTTAAAGTCTATGAGTTATATGGTCCTTTACATGGCTATTGTGTGACGTCATTTTTAGAAATATTTGATGTTAAACATGACCCAAAAGCCGTTATTATCAATTTTAAAAATGTGCGAGTTGTCGATAAAAAAGCATTAGAAGCGATTGAAAAAGTGGTTGAAAGGTACAAACAAGAAAACACCTTTTTACGCATTAAATATTTAAGCAGTGATTGTAAAAACAATTTAAAAGAGGCTTTGTATTATTGTGAATACAATGAAGATGACCCAACCTACAAAGTAGCCGTTGACCAATAAACGAAAATTCAATCACTTTTTCCCTTTATAATAAGGCAAAAGTGATTAAAAAATAAATGCTAAACGTCTAAAAACTCTTTTTGAAAAAAGGTATTGGTTTGAAGATTGTTAAAAGCAGCTTTTAAAGAGACAAACATTTGAGGATTTTCTTCTTCCATTTTTGCCAGCATTTTTTTGGTATTTTCTCTGGCATGAGGCATTTTAATATCAAATCGCATAGCTGGACAAGCTTCATCTCCAATCACGCTTATTTCATTGCTTTGAGCAAAGGCTCGCAGTTGTCTCTCTCTGCAAAAAATCAACGGACGTATGACTTCAAGTTTATTTTCTGCAATATATTTAGGAGGCATTGCTCGTAACGCTCCATTGTACAAAAAGTTCATAAAAAAAGACTCCACCGCATCGTCCAAATGATGCCCCAACGCCAATTTGTTGAATCCTTGCTCCAACGCTGTGCTGTATAAGTACCCTCTTCTCATTCGAGAAAAAAAGGAACAAAAAGAGGAGTTTTTTCTGATTTTTTCGCCGGCAAGTTCAAAAATTTCCGTGTCGATGATTTCATGTTCAATACCATATTTTGAGCAATGATTGGCTAAAAACTCAACCCTCTCACCCATGCCATAGGTTACCGTGACAGCTTTAAACTCAAAATTAAATGGAGCCACTCGTTTTAAGTGATTTAAGGCGTGAAGAAGTGTCGTAGAGTCTTTTCCACCACTAAATCCCACTAAGACCCTATCACCCTCTTTGATTAGCTCATATTGCGCATTGGTTCGTCCAACAACACTGCTTATTTTT
>JBAYZM010000009.1:0-21738 GCA_041672515.1 Arcobacteraceae bacterium | reverse complement strand
ACTTTTACTTTGACACGATTTCCAATAGAATTTTCACCTTGTTTAAGTGTGGCAATTCGTCTTATATCCAATCGGATAGAAGAGTAAAATTTCAGTGCATTTCCTCCCGTGGTTGTTTCAGGACTTCCATACCCTGTCATTCCTATTTTCATACGAATTTGGTTAATAAAAATAACCGTACAGTGCATTTTACTTAAAAGCCCCGTGATTTTTCGCAAAGCTTTACTCATCAATCTTGCTTGAACACCCACTTGTTGGTCATCCATGTCCCCATCAATTTCTACTTTAGGAGTAAGTGCTGCTACTGAATCGATGACGATTAAATTAACAGCCCCACTTCGTATAACCGTTTCAAGTATCTCTAAAGCTTGTTCTCCATAATCGGGTTGTGACACCAATAAATTGTCAATATCCACTCCTAAGTTTTTTGCATATACGGTATCTAAGGCATGTTCTGCATCAATAAATGCGCACACCCCGCCTGCTTTTTGTGATTCTGCAATCGCATGAAGAGTAAGCGTTGTTTTTCCAGAACTCTCTGGTCCATAAATTTCAATAACTCTTCCTTTTGGAAGTCCACCCACACCTAAAGCCACATCAAGTCCTAATGAACCTGTACTAATTGCTTCTAAAGGTTCAATAATCTTATCCCCTAATCGAATCAGTGTTCCTTTTCCAAAGGCTTTATCAATTTGTTTAATTGCCAATTCAAGTGATTTCTTTTGATTTTCATCCATGTTGTTAGTCCTAATTGTTTTTTTATGTTTGAATTTTAGCAGAATTTTTAATAATGCCAAATTTTATTGCAATTTGCAATATTTATTGTTCATCTTGCAGTTTTTTTTGAATCTCTTCTATTTTTTCAATGGTTTTAATATGAGAAGTAACCCTTTTTTTCATGGTGTACTGTTTAATGTGTTTGGCAAGAATTTTCGTATATTTTTTATAATTTCGTGAGTCAGCTTCAAAAGAGGCGAGTTTTTTTTGTATTTTAATAATGTCATCAGGGATTGAACTATTTTTATCCATTTATTGCCTTTTGTGAGTAAATTGTTACTGATATAGTATCTTAAAAATGCTATTTAAACAATATATTTGGTATCATATAAAAAATAAATTTATACAACCAAGGGTCATAGATGTTTGACAATAAAAATATATTAATCACAGGTGGAACAGGAAGTTTTGGTCGAAAGTTCACCCAACTAATACTTCAAAAATATAAGCCTAATAAAATAATTATTTTTAGTCGAGATGAGTTAAAGCAGTATGAAATGGCACAAGAGTTCACTCACAAATGCATGCGATTTTTTATTGGGGATGTCCGCGATGCAGACCGATTAAAAAAAGCAATGAAAGATGTGGATTATGTTATCCATGCAGCAGCTCTTAAACATGTTCCTATTGCTGAATATAATCCTATGGAGTGTATAAAAACCAACATAAATGGCGCTCAAAATGTTATTGATGCAGCGTTGGATAATGGTGTAAAAAAAGTCATCGCACTATCAACGGATAAAGCGGCTAATCCTGTCAATTTATACGGCGCCACTAAACTGGCTTCCGATAAACTCTTTGTGGCTGCCAATAATTTAGTGGGAACCGCCAATATCCAATTTTCCGTTGTACGTTATGGCAATGTGATTGGCAGTCGAGGTTCAGTCATACCTTATTTTAAGAAACTTATTGATAACGGTGAACACACACTGCCAATTACCGATGAAAAGATGACTCGATTTTTAATTACATTGGAACAAGGAGTAAATTTTGTTCTAAAGAATTTTGAGCGAATGCAAGGCGGAGAGATTTTTGTTCCTAAAATTCCTTCGATTAAAATTGTGGATTTGGCTTCATTTATGGCACCTCATTTAAAGCAAACTATTGTTGGGATACGACCAGGTGAAAAACTGCATGAAATCATGTGTCCAGCCGATGATTCACATCTCACTTATGAATTCGATGATCACTTTGTTATTAGTCCTACCATTTTATTTACCACCAGACGAAATTACGACACAAATATTTTAGGTGAAGTAGGGGAAAAAGTGGTTCAAGGTTTTGAATACAACTCAGGAAACAATACCATTTGGTTACAAAAAGAAGAATTTTTAGAGTTACTTAAAGAGTACTAATGGCGTTTATTCCTTACTCAAAACAAACCATCAGCGATGAGGATATTCAAAGTGTGGTGGAAGTCTTACAATCAGACTTTTTAACTACAGGTCCAAAGGTTAAAGCATTTGAAGAGGCTATTGCATCATATTGTGGGGCAAAATATTGCATCAGTGTTGCCAATGCAACAGCCGGTCTTCATCTGATTTCCTTAATATTACTTCAACCCCAAGATAAAGTATTAACCACTCCAAACTCTTTTTTAGCCACTTCCAATGCTATTTTATATGCCAAAGCCAAACCCATATTTATTGATATTGCCCATGATGGTAATATCGATTTGGATTTGTGTGAAGAAGCATTACAAAAAGATTCTACGATTAAAGCCCTTTATGGGGTTCATTTTGGCGGAAATCCCCTCAATCAAGAAAAGCTAAAGTACCTAAAAGAGCGTTACAACATCACAATTGTCGAAGATTGTGCCCATTCTATTGGAGCTACTTTTACTGGTATTAAATCGGGAAGTTGCCAATGCAGCGATGCTTCTGTTTTCTCTTTTCACCCCGTTAAAGGTCTAACTACGGGCGAGGGAGGTGCAGTGACAACCAATTGTCAAGCCACCTATGAAAAACTGCTTACTTTGCGAAGTCATGGGATGCAAAGTCGAAGTGATATTGCACCATGGATGTACGACATGACCGAACTTGGCTTTAACTATCGACTCACCGATATTGCTTGTGCATTGGGGCTTTCTCAATTAAAAAAATTAAACAGTTTTTTATATCTAAGACGCGCTATTGCCAAACGATACGATGATTATTTTAATGACAGTGCCATCATTAGCCCTTTGTATGCATTTACCCATAACAGTGCCTATCATTTGTATGTTGTAAAAATTGCATTTGAAAAACTCAAAATCACTAAAAAAGCGTTTGTACTTAAAATGCGCGAGAAAAATATCGGTTTACAGTACCACTACATTCCCATTAATCAACAACCCTATTATAAAAATTTGGGCTATGGCAATGAAGTCATGCCTGAAATGGATGAGTACTACAACCAAGCCATCTCTTTACCGATTTATCCCAACTTAAGCCAAGAAGAACAACACTATGTCTTGGAGTGTATGAAAGAGTTATTGGTATGAGTAAAGCCGTAGCCATTATTCCAGCACGAGGGGGAAGCAAACGCATTCCAAGGAAAAACATTAAACTTTTTCACGGCATTCCTCTTATTGCTTATAGTATTGAAGTGGCTTTAAACTCAAAACTCTTTGATAAAGTGATTGTCAGCACCGATGATGAAGAAATTGCCCAAATAGCCAAAGAGTATGGGGCACAAGTACCTTTTTTGCGACCCAAAGAGTTAAGCGATGATTTTACTGGCACGGGTGCAGTGGTTGGTCATACTTTAAAATACCTAAAAAGTGTGGGTGAAAACTATGATTTTGTTTGCACTATTTATGCCACAGCACCTTTTTTACAAACAAAATATCTTCTCGAAGGATTTGAAAAACTCAAAAACTCCAATGCACGAAGCGCCTTTTCTTGTACTTCTATGCCATTTCCTATTAAAAGAACATTTAAAATTACACAAAATGAACGATGTCAGATGTTTTTTCCTGAACACTTCCAAACGCGAAGCCAAGATTTAGAAGAAGCCTATCAAGATGCCGGACAATTTTATTGGACCAATTTAAACGTACCCTCTACGGACATTATCTTTGGACAAGACTCGATTCCTATTGTTCTTCCAAGATATTTGGTACAAGATATTGACACTCCAGAAGATTGGGAAAGAGCTGAAATGATGTACGAAGTGTTGCAACAACAAAAATTCCAAAAGGAGTCTTTGTGAAAATAGGAAACTTTGATTTAAACAACGATGGTGTTTTTATCATTGCCGAGCTTTCAGCCAATCACAATGGAAGTTTGCAAACCGCACGTGAAACCATCAAAGCGGCCAAAGAGTGTGGTGCCAATGCCATAAAACTGCAAACATATAAAGCAGATACGCTAACACTAAATTGCAAAAATGAAGATTTTATGATTCGTGGTGGCACACTTTGGGATGGCAAAAGTTTGTATGAACTTTATGAAGAAGCCTACACACCTTGGCAGTGGCATGAAGAGTTATTTGCTTATGCACGAAGCCTAGATTTGGATATTTTTTCAACCCCTTTTGATAAAAGTGCCGTAGATTTTTTGGAACAGTTTAACCCCAATGCCTATAAAATCGCCTCTTTTGAAATTACCGATTATGAACTTGTACGCTATACGGCAAGTAAAGGCAAACCCATTATTATAAGCACTGGCATCGCAACTTTAGAAGAGATTGTTGATGTTATTGCTATTTGTAAACAAGAGGGCAATGAGCAAATTATTTTGCTTAAATGTACGAGTTCCTACCCCGCTGCTTTAGAAGAAGCCAACTTAAACACCATTGTAAATATGAAAGAAAAGTTTGGTGTGGAAGTGGGATTTTCTGACCATACTTTGGGTATTACCGCACCCATTGTTGCAGTGACTTTAGGGGCAAAAGTGATTGAAAAACATTTTATTTTGGATAAAAGTATCGGTGGGGCGGATTGTGAATTCTCTTTAGACAAACAAGAGTTTACTTCTATGGTTCAAGCCGTAAGACAAACTCAAAAACTTTTGGGAGTGGTTGATTACCGTTTAAATGAAAAACGAAAGAATCAACGACGATTTTGCCGAAGTATTTATGTGTGCAAAACCATTAAACAAGGGGAAGTTTTTAGCCTTGAAAATCTTAAATCCGTTCGTCCAGGTTACAGCATGCACCCCAAATATTTAAACACACTTTTAGGACAAAAAGCAAAAAAAGATTACCATTTGGGAGAGAGAATTGAAGAATATCCTCATTCGTTGTGATTCTTCCTCAACGCTTGGTTTGGGGCATGTGAAACGCTGTTTGCTTTTGGCAAAAAGATTAAAAGAACACGATGAGTATCTTTGTATTAGCTTTGCAACGCAAAATTTGCAAGGCAATATCAATCTTGAAATCTTAACAGCAGGATTTAATATTTATACACTTAAAACCAATGATGTTGAAGAGTTGAGTTCTTTAATTGCGGTATTGCATTTAAAGCTTTTAATCATTGATTCATACGATATAGATGCCGCATTTGAGAATGAATTAAAAATCAAAAATCAAGAATTAAAGATTCTGAGTTTCGATGATACCTTGCAACCACATCATGCGGATATGGTGTTAAATCATGGGATTCATGCGAAAAAGAAAGCCTACAAAACACTTGTTCCCAACAGCACACAACTTTTTTGTGGCAGTAAATATACACTTTTACGTGATGAATTTTTTGAACACCCAACCCATAAAAAGCTCAAAAACAGTATTGCCATTATTTTAGGAGGCAATGATGTTTTAAATATTTCCTCTGCTGTGGCTGATTTACTGCTTGATATTAATCCTTCTTATAAAATTACCATTATCACCAGTAGCGTTAATCCCCATCTTCAAAAATTGCAATCCAATCCCAAGACAGAGGTTTTGGTCGATATTGCCAATATTGCCCAAATTTTAAGTTCAAAAGAGTTGGTTATTTGTGCCAGTGGTGGAACTTTATTTGAGGTTTTAGCACTTAAAAAGAAGTTTATCAATCTTCAAGTCTCAACCAATCAGCAACATATCGTTGATTTTTTAAACGCAAAAAAGATTTTTACCACCATATCAGCCTTAGAGTTAAACCAAACTATTTTAGAAGAGAAATTACAGTATGTTACCAATAACAATATTTACAAAAACGTGTCATTGGATTTTTCCAAAACAAAATTGGTCAAAAAAATACTCAAAGCGTTAGCATGAAACTCTGTTTTAAAAACTATATTCACTTAACACAAGCTCAAAGTAAAGCCATTTTAGACTTGCGTAATTTGGACTACATTCGCCTTAATATGCAAAACTCCACGCCCATTGCATGGGAAAATCACTTACAATGGATACAAACACTGCATGACAATTTGCACAAAGAGTATTTTGCACTTATTCTAAATGATACCGTTGTAGGTTCGTGTTCTTGGGTTAAAAATGAAGAAAACATACCACTTTGGGGAATCTTTTTTGTGCAAACCATTAATCCTATCATCTCCTCTTTAAGTGCCTATTTGTTTATTTCTTACTTGCTAGAAGATAAAAATGAAGAGACCATTTATTCGTATGTGAGAAAAAGCAACCCTTTGGCATTGACCTTTAATCAACATTTGGGTTTTACTATTGATAAAGACGATGATGAGTTTCATTATTTGTCTTTGACAAAAAAAGAGTGGCAAGAGAAGACTCACAGCCGTTTTATAACCTCACTTAAAAAGTATTTGGGTAAAATAAAGTATGAATTTCAATAAGGAAACCTCCATGTCTAAAAGTGTACAAACCATTATCATTGAGTGCTTACAAGAGTTAAATGAAGAGCTTGAAAATCCAAGCTTAGAAAACATGACAAGCCAAACCAAGATTTTTGGAGCAAATGGCGCTTTGGACTCGTTGGCGTTGGTTTCATTTATTACCGATGTCGAAGAAAAAATTTCCGATGAATTTGACAAAGAGATAGTTTTGGCCGATGAAAAAGCCATGAGTGCAAAAACTTCTCCTTTTAGAAATGTTGAATCTTTAACCCTTTATATTAAATCTTTATTGGAAGATTAGAATGGAAATTATAAAATTTGAAGAGCTAGAAAATAAATTGATTAAATATCAAGATAAGTATGTTTTGGTTGATAAAGATGTCGCGCAACTTTATGGAGTAGAAACAAAAGATATCAATAAAGCGGTTTCAAATAATCCTGATAAATTTCCAAAAGGATATATACTTGAACTGGGTGAAAAAGAGAAAATTGAACTGGTGGAAAATTTCCACCGGTTCAATAATCTAAAACATTCCACTGTAAATCCAAAAGTTTTTACAGAAAAAGGTTTGTATATGTTGGCAACTATTATGAAAAGTAAAGTTGCAACTCAAACAACTATAAAAATTATTGAAACTTTTTCAAAAATAAAAGAACTTTCAAGAAATATAAACTCTATTATGAAAACAGAAGATGAAAACTTACAAAAAGAGTTAGCTTCTAAATCAAATAAAATTTTAGAAGAAATTATTGAAATAGAAGATGATATTTTATCAAATGATGAAGAAGATGAAGTAGTAGAAACTACCACAAAATTTGAGTTTAACTTAGGTTTTGCAAAAGTTAGTAGAAGTATAAAAAAGATAAAGAAATAGATATGAATCAAATCATAGTTATAACTGGAACTTCTAAGGGAATTGGAAAAGCAATAGCCAACTATTATTTAACACAAAATCATGTTGTCATTGGATGTTCAAGGGCAAAGAGTTCAATAAATCACCCAAATTATAGACATTTTTCTTTAGAAATAAGTGATGAAAAAGCCGTTGTAAGTATGATAAGAGCAGTAAAAAAAGAGTTTGGGAAAATTGATATTTTAATCAATAATGCTGGAATTGCGTCTATGAATCATATTTTAACAACTTCTGTTGAGACGATTTCTAAACTTTTTAATACCAATTTTATAGGAACTTTTTTATTTACAAGGGAAGTTTCAAAAGTAATGATGAAACAAAAAAATGGAAAAATTGTAAACTTTACAACTGTTGCAACTCCCCTTAGACTTGAAGGTGAAGCGGTGTATGCAGCCAGTAAATCAGCCATTGAAAACTTCACACAAACGGCTTCAAAAGAGTTAGCTCCTTTTAATATCACTATAAATGCAATAGGACCAACGCCAATAGAGACAGATTTGATAAAAGCAGTTCCAAAAAATAAAATAGAAGAACTTTTAAATAAACAAACCATCAAACGGTTTGGAACATTTGAAGATATTATCAATGTGATTGAGTTTTTTGTGGATGAAAAAAGTAAGTTTATCACAGGACAAATCATCTATCTTGGTGGAGTGAATAACTAATGAACTATTTATTTGAGAAATTCAAAGAGTTTGAAACAAAAGATGCGATAGTTGTAGATGAAATTACTTACTCTTATGGTTCATTATTAGAGCAAATAAGAATTTATAAAAGCATTTTAGAAAAGCAGATTAAACCTTCAAGTGTGGTGGCAATTTTGGGTGATTACTCTTTTTTTAATATTGCTTTGTTTTTTGCTTTATTTGAAAATAAAAATATTATCGTTCCCATTACTTCAACTATTTCTAAAATTCAAGATGAATATATAAGTGAATCTTTTTGTGAGTACACAATTAAAACAATAAAGAGTGATTTAGATATTCAAACAATAGATCAAAATAATTCTCACGAAATGATAAAAAAATTAAAAGAGAGTCAAAGTTCTGGTTTGATTTTGTTTTCAAGTGGAAGTACGGGAAAACCCAAAGCAATGATTCATAATTTAGATAATTTAATCAATTCATACAAAGATAAAAAAGCAAAATCTATGAATATGTTAGTATTTTTGATGTTTGACCATATTGGTGGATTAAATACTTTGTTTAATGCTTTATGTATGGGTGCTTGTTTGATTATTCCAAAAAACAGGGATGCAAAAAATATTTGCGAATTAATACAAAATTATAAAATCATGGTACTTCCAAGTAGTCCAACTTTTTTAAATCTTATTTTAATTTCAGGTGAACATGAGAAATATGATTTAAGCTCTTTAAGAATGATTACTTATGGAACAGAAGCCATGCCTGAATCACTTTTGTTAAAACTAAAAGAGAATTTCCCCAAAGTAAAATTCTTACAAACGTTTGGTACAAGTGAAACGGGAATTAGCACTACAAGTTCAAAATCATCGGATTCTTTGTATATGAAAATAGAAGATTCAAATCAAGAGTATAAAATAGTTGAAAATGAACTATGGCTTAGAAGTAAAACTCAAGTTTTAGGATATTTAAATGCTTCAATGGAAAGTTTTACAAGTGATGGTTGGTTTAAAACAGGTGATTTAGTAGAAGAGCTTGAAGATGGATATTTAAAAATCATTGGAAGAAGTAAAGAAGTGATTAATGTTGGTGGGCAAAAAGTCTTACCTGCGGAGGTTGAATCAGTTATTTTATCTGCCTCTTTTATAGATGATTGTATGGTGTATGGCATGAAAAATGCCATTACTGGGCAAACCGTGGTGTGCGATGTGGTACTTTCACAAGCGAATGAAAACATCAAAAAAACCATACGTAGTTTTTGTAAGGATAAACTGGATGCCTTTAAAATACCTACCAAAGTCAATGTGGTTGAAAAAACCAATTTTAGTGAACGATTTAAGAAAATGAGAATAAATCATGCAAAATAAAAAAAGAGTTATTACCTATGGTACATTTGATATGTTTCATATTGGGCATTTAAATTTATTAAAAAGAGCTAAAGAGTTAGGCGACTATTTGGTTGTTGGCGTTACATCTGAATCGTATGACCGTTCAAGAGGAAAATTAAATGTTTCTCAAGATTTACAAACACGAATGCAAGTCATACAAGATTTACCTTTTGTCGATGAAGTCATTGTTGAAACGCATAAAGGACAAAAAGAGAAAGATATTCAAAACTATCAAATAGATTTATTTGTCATAGGTGATGATTGGCTGACAAAATTTGATTATTTAAACCAATGGTGTAATGTGATTTATCTGCCTCGAACAAAAGGTGTTTCAAGTACTTTATTGCGAGAAAATATTGAAACCATACGACTTGGTGTTATAGGAACAGGACGTATTGCACAGCGATTCATTAAAGAGGCTTTATGTGTTAATAAAATTGAAATTTTAAGTGTTCTTTCCAAAGAAATTTGCCGTGCCGAAGTTTTTATAAAACAAAATGATATTTTATACGGATTTGACCATCTTGAAGATTTCTTAGATTCTGGAATAGATGCTGTGTATATTGCTTCAATCAATGAATACCACTATGAACATTGTAAAGCCGCTTTGTTACACAACAAGCATGTTTTATGTGAAAAACCCGTGGTATTAGACCAAACTCAATTAATTGAATTAACTCAATTAGCCCAAAAAAAACAACTTGTTTTTATGGAAGGCATTAAAACGGCATATGCCCCTTGTTTTATTAAATTACTTGAAGAGTTACAAGGGGGAATTATTGGGGAGATAAAAGAAGTTCGTTCGACCTTTAGCAAATTAATTTTAGACAAAACTGCACGAGAATGGAGTCATCCTTTAGGTGGTGCAACCAATGAGTTAGCCAGTTATACCCAACTTATTTGTACAAAAGTTTTAGGAGTGAGCAATAAAATTAATTTTTATACCTCCATTTCACATCATGTTGATAGCAGTAATATTATCATTTCAGAATATGACAATGACAAAATAGCCATCTCTACGGTTGCTATTGGTCGAAAATCAGATGGTTCTGCCATTATTTCTGGAACACAAGGGTATATTTTTGTCCCTGCTCCTTGGTGGCTGACAAAAGAATTTTTTGTAAAATTTGAAGATCCCAATAAAGAATTAACGTACCATTATGAGTTTGAAGGAGATGGTTTACGATATGAAATCAGTGAGTTCATCTCTTGCATTAATCGAAAGCAATATGAATCGAAACTTTTAACACATGCTGAAATGTTGGAAATCAATAAAACCCTTTCCTTATTTAACCAAAAGAGAGACAATGGATTTAAATCATAAGAAAATCTATATAGCTCCTCACACCCCTAAAACAACGATGTTCATAAAAGAGTTAAAAAAAGCGTATCCTCATGTTATAGTTTTAGGATTTCTTGATAAAACCAAAGAGGGAAAAGATATTTTTAAAATAGAAACCATTCAAGAATTGTTTGATTATATTTTAATTTTATCTCCCAATCATTTTGATTCAATATACAATGATTATGCAAACCATAAGCTAGAAAGAAAAGTAATAAAAGCAGAAACCATACAAAATCAATACCACCTTTTTTCTTATGATGAAATCCAAAAAATAAAACAAAAAAACATTCCTGATCTTATTAAAAAATTTGTTTACAAACAGTGTGTTCTATTTTTTAATCTTTTTCATACAAAAAGAAAACAGATTGTATTTATTTCTCAATCATTTTTGGGAACCAACAACAAAATGTTATATTTAGCGTGTATCAAAAACCATTTGGATGTTACTCTTCTTACGGACAATGAAGAACATCTTAAAGAGTTAAAAAAGCGTGCTCTTCCTTGTGCTCGTTTAAACTCTTTATGTGCCTATTATTCTCTGTCAAAAGCAAAAACAGTTGTTCAAGACCAAGGCAATTCAAATCATTTACTCCCTTTTTTAAGCCCTCTTCAAATGACCATTCAACTGTGGCATGGATTACCGCTAAAGCGAATGAATAAACTTGCTGATGTTATGTATGATTATCATATCAGTACCTCTGATTTTGTTAATGATACAAGCTTAAGTGATGTTATTCCAGCAAAACAGCATTTAGATTTAGGCTATCCTCGAAATGATTTATTGTTAAAAACGCATGAACCTTTGGATCTTCTATTAGTTGATTTAAAAATTTATACTTTAGCAAAAGAGAACAAAGTGATTGTCTATATGCCAACACACAGAGAATCGGAACCCTCTTTTGAGAATCAAGCAAGCAAAAAACTTCCTCTTGATTTAGGAAAATTAAATGCTTTTATGCAAAAACACCATGTTTTTTTTATTTTAAAATTACATCCTTTTGTTTCAAAACTCTATAAAAATGAGAATTTCAGTCATATTCTTTTTTATGAACCACAAAATGACATTTATCCTGTTTTAAAATATACGGATATTTTAATTACCGATTATTCGTCTGTTTATTATGACTTTTTGTTATTAAATCGTCCCATTGTATTTTTTGATTATGATTATGAAGAGTACAGTTCAAATATGAATGGTTTTGTGTATGATTATGAAGAAAATGCCCTTGGAAAAAAAGTTAAAACACAAGCCCAATTAGAAGAGAGTCTGGAAGAAATTTTGCAAGGTGAAGAGATATTTAAAGAACAACGAAAAACTGTTTTAAATAAATTTTTTACCTATCAAGACGATAACAGTTCACAAAGAGTAATCGACACTCTTTGTAAAAATGGTAAAAAGGATTTTAATTGATAAAAAATTGCTTACTTGAAAAGCATTCTAGAATTCTTATTGCTCCATATTCATCGATGTCAAAAACTTTTAAAAATTATATTGAGAATAAGTCGGAAATAAATTTCTTAGGTTTTATTGACAGTAATAAATCTGCCGATGAAATTTTTAAAATAGAGACCATTCCAGAGTCATTTGATTACATTTTTATTGTATCACCCAATTATGGAGTAGCTATTTATAATCAATATATACAACAAGGAATTAATAAAAATCAAATCAAAATTATTGATTATCAAAATGGTTTTATAGTGAGTTCGACATTTAAATTGCAATTGAAAACCAGCATCAAAAACATATCTTTATCCATACAAAACTATTTGTATACTCATTTTAAAACTCTGTTTGAAAACCCACAAGAAATTCTTTTTATTGCCCCTGATTTTATTGATATTAATATCAAAGAGTTGTATTTGTATTGTGATAAACAAAATGATTTTCGTATTACAATCGCTACAAATAATAAAAATCATTGTAAAATATTTAAACAAAAAGGGTTTAATGTGATTTTATACCCTTCCATACAATTTATTTATTACGCTTTAAAATCAAAAATAAAAATTCTTGACCACTCCCCCATAGAAAAAGAAGTTTTATTGTCGCTAAAAAATTCTAAAAGCATTCAAATTTGGCATGGGATTGCTCTGAAAAAAATTGGGCATTTAACCAATTATAAAAATGTTGAATATGATGTATTGGTATCGACTTCTTCTTTTGTGAGTGAATACTCTTTTGCTCAACTCTTTAAATTTAAGAAAATTGTTAATTCAGGCTATCCAAGAAATGATCTCTTAGTCAATAAATCTTTTGATTCCAAAAGTTTAGTTTTGGTTGATGACTCTCTTTATACATTCCTCAAAGCTCTCTGTGAAAAAATTTTTGTCTATATGCCAACTTGGCGACCAGACAATACCATTACAAATCCCATCGATTTGGTGGCGTTAAATCATTTTGCCAAAGAACACAATATTTTTATTCTTATCAAAACACACCCCTTTACAAGAGAAGACAGTTTTTATGATTCAACATTAGACACCAGCAATTACAGTTATCATCAAAATTACGACAAAAATATCCTTTTTTACCCTACAACAGATGATATTTATCCCATTTTGAGTTTTTCAAGCGGACTTATTACGGATTATTCATCCGTTTATTTTGATTATTTATTACTGGATAAACCCATAATATTTTTTGTCTATGATAAAGAGTATTATATAAAATTTCATGGTGATTTTATGTTGGACTTTGATGAATATACCCCAGGAGATAAGCCCGAAACATTTGAAGAATTAAAATTAAGTTTACTGCATAGCTTAAACCATGATTCTTTTAAAGAGAAAAGAGAACGTATAAAAAATCAACTTTTTGAGAATCAAGATGGAAGCAGTTGTAAACTCTTATACGATGAAATTAAAAATTTAGTTCGGGAGTAAATGATTTATGAAATTAAAAATTTGTTTAATCTATGATTTTATCTCTATGGACAGACAAAGAGGCAGTATTGTTCATTCTAAAAAACTGGATATTTTTAGATTAATATTAGAAAAACTCGATCTTCTTATTTTTTCTGAAGTGCCAAAGTTTTCCCAAAATACTTTCTATGAAATTGCAAAAATAAATCCATCGAATAACATTTATGATGATATTAAATTGGAGTCTTTAAATAAAGAGTCTTTGCACTATTTACACAATTGCTTAAAAGACTTTGACTATTTTATTGGATTTGAATTATCAAAAAATACCAGAGAAATATTTGAACATCTTAATATCAAATATCTTGATATTTGGATATCTTCTGTACGATTTTATAAAGATATTCTATTGGAGTTTAACTGTAATGATGCCAAAATAAGAGAAACGCTTAAAAACTATGAACTCAAAGAAAGTGTTCTTTATAAAAGAACAAAAGAGTTAATACAACACAGCAATACGTTTTTTAAGCAACCTCATATCAAAGAGAATTCATGTTTGATTATCGGTCAATTATTGCAAGACAAATCGGTCTTAAAAGAGAATACATTTTTAACCTTACTTGACTATTTTGAAGCCATAAAAACACTCTCTTTAAAGTACAACATGCTTTATGTATTAAAACACCCCTTAATGTCTCAAGAAGATTTTGAAGCCATAGAAAAGAGACTTCTTGAAATTTCCAATATACAAATATTACAAGGTTTTAATACCTATCATTTGCTTTGTTTACCACAAATCAAATGTGTTGCAGGAATATCCTCTTCAGTATTAACCGAGGCACACTATTTCGGAAAAGAAGTTCTCTTTTTTTATCAACCCGTTATTGAACCCTCCTCTTGTCGAATTTATAACCATTATTATGACGCCAATTTTTGGAAAAAGATTTTGGGCATTAAGAGTAAAAAAAGATTTGTTTATTGTGTTGATGACCACTATTTTAGATTAAAATACAATCTTATTTATGCCTATGATATTTTTTTGCCTACTTTACCAGAGAAAAAATTAGAGTTAAAAGAGAAATACAATACAATTATCAATATTTATAATTTCATTGAAACCATTGATGTATCACAAAAATATATTTTATATGGTTTTGGTTCAGTAGGAAAACTGCTTTATCCTCACCTAAAGAATAATATTGTTGCTATTGTTGATAAAGTATTGGTAACTAAAATAAAAGAGTATGAGGGCATACCTATTATTGCATTGAATGAACTTGGCAATTATACCTATGACAAAATAATAGTTTCTCCATTTTTACATCAAAATGAAATCACTTTTGAATTAAGAAACTATGCCAACCAATTAATACAAATAAAGGTTTAAAATGAATAAAGAGAAGAACATTTTAGAAAATTTATTTCCTATTGAAGGAAATTATGATTTAATAAAAGCAACTGAAAATATTACTTTTTCTACTGTACTAGATGTTGGCTTAGGCAAAGGTGGAGCTTCATTACATTTTGCATCAAACGGTAAAAAAGTTACTGCTCTAGGGTTAGCTATTGATAGTTATACTACAGATAAAAGAGTATTAAATAATCAAAATATTTCAATTCAAGAAACATTATTTGAAAATTATACCACTAAAAAGAAATTTGATGCAATCTTATTCTCTCATGTTTTAGAACATACTCAAAATGTTGGATTCTTTCTAAATAAAGCATATTCGTTATTAAATGACAATGGTTGGCTTTTTGTAATGGTACCTCCCTATAAAAACTATATAGTTGGAGGTCATGTTTCTAATGGTTGGAATATGGGACAACTTATATATAATCTTCTTTTAAATGGATTTGATGTCAAAAATGGTCACTTTATAACTTATGGATATAATATTTGTGCTTTTGTTTCCAAAAGTAATCAACCTCTTCCTCAATTAAGAATGGATAATGGTGATTTAGAATTATTACAAGACTTAATGCCAGTAAAATTAACCCAAAATACTTACGCAAAAATTGAATCTATTAATTGGTTTAAAAATTTCAATCCAAAAGAATATAAATATCCTAATATGGTAAGCGATGAATATACATGTATTTTAGAAATTTATAATTTTTGTACAAATTTAGATAAAACTAAAGAATACATATTATATGGATTTGGCTCTGTTGGGAAATTAATTTATCCTATAATTACAGATACTATAATTGGTATATATGACATCAATTCAGATTCAGTACCTCAAAATAAAAAAATTAAATTTGAACAAATAAATTCAGAATCAAATGTAATTATTACAGCCTTTAAATATAACAAAGCCATAAATGATAAGTTAAAGTCTACAAAATGTAATATTTTTAAGATTTATTCAAGCTTTTAAAAGGTATCAACGATCTATCACGACCTTAATTATTCTAACTTAAATGTCTTTATTTTATTTCTATGAATATTGTACAAAGTAATCAGAAGGTTTGTAATTTCATCTTCATACCCTATTGCAGAAATTAAAATAATATCAAAATCAGTATTCTTTATTTGACCAATGTTATCTTTATGAAATACCACTGTTTTTTCTGATAAATATTTTTTTATTAAATCATAAATAGTCCCATTACCATAAATAACAATTTTTTTGTTTGAATTTCTAAATTTTTTTGTTTGAATTTCTAATTTATTCAAAATATCATAATATGTTTGTGAATAACTATTATTCTTTATAGAGCTTCTTATTAAAAACATATTGCATAATTTTATTACTTGGGGATATAAATAATTATTTTTATACAAGTTAGCTATTTTTATAGCATTTTGATACAAAAGTTCATAATTTTTGCTTGTATTATTTTTATGCATTCGGTAGTAAGTCAATACTTCAGGATAACTAATTAAACTATCTCCATTTTCTGTAAGTTTTAATTCCATATACCAATCCTCAACAGCAATATTTATTGGATACCCACCTATTTCTTTAAGTTTTTTAATTTTGTATAAAGATGACGGGGCAAATGGTCTATTTTGGAGAGTAAATATTTTATCAAAAGTATGAATTGTGATATCTTTAATATTATTATTTAGATTATTTTGCTCTCCTATTCTTTTAATGTTTCCAAATACCGCTGGGTAGTTACTATTTTCTATTTTTTCTACAAGAAAAGAAATTTTATAAGATAGAGCAATATCATCTGATGCCAAAGGTGATAAATATTGCCCTTTGGACCATTTAATTGCTTCATTAAGAGTTGCACTTACTCCTTGATTCTCTCTATGTCTAAATTCAAATCTTTTAAATCTTTTTTTACAAAGTGGAATCATACTTTCTATAATTTCTATAGAATTATCTGAAGAACCATCATCTATTATTATCATTTCCATATTTTCATAGTCTTGATCTATCATACTTTGTATAGACTCTTTTATGTATTTTGCATGATTATAACTAGGTATTAATCCTGTTACTAGTGGCTTATTATTTGAACTCATTTATTTTCCTAATTATTTTTTTTGTATCTTCAAAACTTTGAACACCACTAATTGGCAAACTCATAACTTCATCATGTATTTGTTCACTTACAGGATAACTTTCATTATTCCACTCTTTATAAGCATTTTGCTTATGAGGTGGAATTGGATAGTGAATTAGTGTTTTTACTCCATTATCAAGTAAATATTTTTGTAATTCATCTCTTTTAGAAGTTCTTATTACAAACAAATGCCATACATGATTACTCTCAGCTCTTACTACTGGTAAGATTATATTTTCGTTTTTAATATTTTCTAAATAATAATTTGCTATATCTCTTCTTTTTTCTACTTCATTATCCAAGTATCTTAATTTTACTCTAAGCATAGCAGCTTGCATCTCATCAAGTCTACTATTTACACCTTTATAAAGATTCTCATATTTTTTATGACTTCCATAATTTCCAAGCGCTTTTATAGTATTTGCCAATTCTTCATCATTCGTTGTAACTGCTCCACCATCACCTAAAGCTCCTAGATTTTTCCCAGGGTAAAAGCTAAATCCACTTGCATCTCCTAAGTTTCCACTTCTTTTATCTTTAAAATATGCACCATGAGATTGAGCTGAATCTTCTATAACTTTTAAGTTATATTTTTTTGCTATTTCATTTATTTTATCCATTTCACATGTTTGTCCATAAAGGTGAACTGGTAAAATAGCTTTTGTTTTTGAAGTAATTTTTTCTTCTATTTTAGTTGGGTCTATTAAATATGTATTTATATCTGGTTCTACCAAAATAGGCACTAGATTATTTTGGGAAATTGCTAAAATAGAAGCTATATAAGTATTTGATGGAACTATTACTTCATCTCCATCATTCATAATTCCCATTTCTTTATACGTTCTTAATATTAAAATAAGTGCATCAAGACCATTTGCAACACCAATAGCATATTTTGTACCACAATATTGGGCAAAATCATTATCAAACTCTTTGCATTCATTTCCTTGAATATACCAACCACTATCTATCACTTTTGTACAAGCTTCCATTAATTCAGCTCTATATTGAGCATTTAACCCTTTTAAATCTAAAAATGGTATCATTATTTTATCTCCAATTCATAAAAATCATGTACCACAGCTCTAGCTCCAAAGCCTTCTTTTTGAGCTATTAAACCAGTATTTAGATATCTTCCAGCATCTTCATTTGATATTCCAAAATCAAAATATCTTTTATTCGAATAAACTTCATTTATTAATTTATCAATAACAAAATCTAATGCACCTATATTTCTACCTTCAAATGAGTTTGCTAAATATTGAGTATGAACAATTGTTTTATTTTCAAACACCAATGTTCCTCCTAACATTTTACTATCTTTAATTGCAACAAATAATTTTATATTATTAGGAAATAAAGTTGTTAACCTTTCTATTTCTTCAACACTATGCACAGGTTTAACATTATGTTGTGCATTTAATGTTTCTTCTAAAATTTTCCAATAACTTTTAAAATCTTTCGATTCTTCAAAAATTAAATCATTCTTTATTGCTTTTTTGACAGCTCTAGCTCTTTGTTCTTGATATTTTATTTTATTAGTTAAATCAATAGTAGCAGATATATCTCTTCTTATAAGTTTTGAATCATGCCTAAATAAAGCATATCTATCTTCTTCAGATGGTTTTATATGGTAAATATATGGAATACACTTATAAAGTAACTTTTTTATATCATGTTCTTTTAAAAAATGTTTTAATAAGTCAAAAATCTCCAACATTGTTTCTGTTTTCATTTTATCATCAACAATAAATCCTCCAAAAGTGAGTCCTTGATGAGAATATAGAACTTTTTCTTTTACATTTGAAGGTAATATGGTAATTAATTTATTCATTTCATCAAATACCATAAGTGAAAAATCTTCAAATCTATCATTATGATATTCCATATAATCTCTTAAAAAAAAGAAATGAGTATTTTTAGAGTTTTTTACAAATTTATCCCAAATTATTTTATAATTAGAACTGTATTTTTCTATTTTCATTTTAAATTTTTACAAATTAAGTATATTTCTGAACCAAATTCAGGGAAATATTTAATCATTTTATATAATCCATTCAAAATCTGATCATTTATAATTTTATTATCAACTAAATTCTTCATTTGTTTGTGAGAAAATGGTTTTAAAAAATATGAACCAGTTTTCAAAACTTCAAAATCTAAACTTTCTAATAAATTTCTCATACTTTGAATATCAAAGGTATAAAATTGCTGTAAGATTTTTTGAGTATCAGATTTTTCATAAATTGAATTTATAAGAGATGATTCATATGCGAGTAACCTATGAAAAGATTTTGCATTTGGAACGTTTATATATAGTATAGTATCATTGTTCATAAAATTTTTAATAGTCTTTAAAGTTTCTTCTGGATTAGGAACTTCATGAAGTAAACCACTAATAATTATATAGTCAAATTTGATATTTAAATTTATATTTTCAATATAATCATTATAAATTTCAATTTTATCATTTGCTATTTTCTTTGCATTTTCATAAAATGTTTTTGATGGCTCAACTATTACATAAGTATCAATATCCTTCATATCAATATATTTAAATAATGGTTCCAAAGCACAACCAACTTCTAAAATAGAGTTATGTTTATAATAACTTAATAACTCTAAAATATTTCTTCTTCTATAAAATACTTGATATTTTTTTTCAAAGTCATAATCTTTATGGCAGTAAGAATCTGTATAATTATTAATATTCCTTTTCATTAAATACTCTCTTTATTTTTAATTTCTTTAAATTTATTATAACATCGTATATAATCATTTTCATCATAATGCTCACTTGCCAAAACAAGCAAAACACAATCATGACTAAAATCTTTCATTTCTCTCCAAATAAGTCCTTCTATAAAAATTCCTTGAGTTGGATTGGTCAATTTTATTTCTTCCCTTTTTTCTCCATTATCGAGTACAAAAGAGCAACTACCTTTTATAGCTATACATATTTGTTTAAGTCTTATATGAGCATGAAAACCTCTTTCCACACCTTTTTTTGTGTCAAAAATATAATAAACTCTTTTTATTTCAAAAGGTGCATTATAACCTTGTTCTATGGCTATAAGAGAACCTCTTTCATCACCTTTTATTAGAAAATTATATATTTCATAGTTACCTTTATTCATCTAAAATATCCAATGAAATTATTCTACTTTTATCTATTTTATACTCATTTATCAAAGTTTCTTGTATTTTATTTGCTCTTCCAAATACAGTAATAATAATTTTTGTTTTATTATCATCAATATTTTTGAAGTTTGTAAGGTTAATAATTTTTATATTATTTTTTACAGTATTGTATTTTAATTCGTCTTGATCAATAGCAAATAAAATTTTATTTTTTTCTAGTCTACATAATACTAACTCCATACCAGTTCCTGTTCCATATAAGATAAAACTACAATCCATTATATTTAATTTATTTAAATATTGAAATACTTTATTAATATTACTTGAAAATAAAATATTTTGATTACTAAATGATTCAAAATATAATAATTTAATTCTGTCCATAGCAATTTTATTTTCACTAATATTGTTATTCATAGAAAAATTATAATTATATTTCTTTATTTTATTATCAAAAATAGATAATTCGCAATTATGTGTACCACTCCCGTCAAAACCTATATTTTCTACAATACTATTTTTAGGGCTAATATATAATCCTTTATTTCTGAAAACTACTTCATGCCAAAAAACAGCCCATGTATTTATAATTCCATTAAAATTTAATATCACTTGATTCCAATTATTTTTACTATTATTCATGTTAAATAGTCTAATATCATTTTTTGAATAGCTATTAATTAGATTATTTGAATCTTTTTCAAAATATTGCCATCTATCATGCCAAGTTCCCCAGGCTAGACAGTTCATAGCCCTATGTACTATTATATCATCTAAATCATCTACTTCTATAGGATAAAACCAGCCACTTGTTTGCCATATCTCATTTTTATACTGATAAAAATCAAGTGTATCATTCATAAATCTTAAAAAATAAGGACTAGTAACAATATCATCTTCTAAAACAATAATTTTCCCATATTGATTTACAATTTTAGTCACACCAGATATAATTGAATCAGCTAGACCGATATTTTTATCTTGAAAAGTTAAAATGACTTTTTTAAAACCATTTATAGTTTTTAAATACTCTCTTACTTCATTTACTTTTTCCCAAGATGTTTGATCTTTCCCACCATCACTAAAAATAAATAGCTCACTTTCTTTGGCTAATTCATTTTTTTGTAACGCCTCTATTGTTTGTTTTGTATGCCAAGGACGATTATATGTAAACAGTACAATTGGAGCTAATTTCATATTTATATATTCCTTTTTAGTCGTCATTTCCAAAAATATCTCTAGTATAAACTTTTGATTCTACATCTTTGAGTTTATCACTTAATCTATTCGCTACTATTACATCTGACATTTTTTTAAACTCATCTAAATCTTTTATTACTTTTGAGTTAAAAAAACTATCTTCATTTAGTACTGGTTCATATATTACTACTTCAATACCTTTTGCTTTTATTCTTTTCATAATAC
>JBAYZM010000008.1:0-21971 GCA_041672515.1 Arcobacteraceae bacterium | reverse complement strand
ACTCAAAGAGGATTTAAACAGTAAACTCAAAGATTTTTTCAGTATTACGCTGTTTATTCCCAATTTGGAAAACAGAAAAGAGGACATTAAGCCTTTAGCCAATAAATTTTCCAATGAAGCCATGCACATTTTAGGAGCAACAAAAAAGCCTGAAAAACTGATTATTAACACCACACAAAATGCCATTTCATTGCGAAAATCTATCTATTTCTCTTATTTGTTTGAAACCATAGGTGAAAATGAAATTATGATGTTATTGGAAAAATTTATGTTGGATAATATGCAAGGAGAGAACTCTTACCGAGATTTGTCCTATTTATTTGAAGCTCCTTTATTGCGTGCAAGTCAAAAGAAACATAAAAGTCAACTGCAAATGTCAAGACATTTGGGTCTAAATCGAATTACTTTACGAAAAAAATTGGAAATCCATAAAGATTTACTCTAATGACCGAACTTAATATTCAAATTGAAGATTTAATTGAAAAAAAAGCAAGTGATTTTGAAATCTCCAAGCTTTTTAAAACCAATATTAAAGGGTATCTTGCCTCCATTGATACCACACTAGAAACCACTGGAGGCAAAGAGTTTTTTGTCCAACACACCAAAAAAATCGATAAATTTTTAATTGTCATATACAAATACATTTTACGAAAATATTTTGGTTCATATTTGCCTATGGGCAGTTCCATTCCTATTACACTCATTGCTTTAGGAAGTTATGGAAGAGAACAGTTGTGTATTTACTCCGACATTGATTTGATGATTTTATACGAAAATATCCCCGGATACAATTTAAAACCCATGATTGAGGAGTTTATTACCATTGCATGGGATTGTGGACTAAAACTGGGTTCACGTGTGCATGAATTAAACGATGTGGAAGAGTGTGTTAAAGAAGATATTACCATTAAAACTTCGATTATTGAATCTCGAATGATTTACGGTTCAAAATATTTGTGGTTTGGTTATCAAAACCTTTTAAATAAAATACGAAAAACCAACAAACAAAAGTTTATTTTAGAAAAACTCGAAGAACACAAACAACGGCTTTTAAAATATCCTTTAAAAATGGAACCCAATATTAAAGATGGCTACGGCGGAATGCGTGAAGCCAATATGATGTTTTGGATGGCAAATGTTTTGTATGGTGTGGATGATACTAAAAACCTCATCGATAAACATTTTAGTGAAGAAGAGTATCGGAAATATCGAATTGCTTTGGAGTTTATTTTCCAAGTAAGAAGTATGTTGCACTCCATTGCAAAGAAAAAACTTGATCAAGTCAATTTTGATGTCTTACCAGAACTAAGCCATAAACTGGGTTTTGAGAACAAACCACGAACCACCAAAGAGCGACAGTTTATGTCCAAACTTTTTAACTCACTGCACGCCATTCATTTTTTTACCACCATTATGATAAAAAAATTCACCCGTGAAATTGTTTCCAATACGCAAAATATCGGTCAACTCAAAACATTACGGTACAAAAAAAATCTTTATGTGATTGAAAATAAACTCTTTACCTCGTTTCACCAAAAACCCAACTCTTTACTCCACGTTTTAAAAGAGTTAGTGTTATTGCCCAATGCCATTGATAACTTTGACCGTTCGTACATCTATTATGCCAGTAAAGCCGTTTTGCCCAATAAACAAACCAAAGAACACAAAAAACTGATTAAAGCGTTGTTGTACAAACCCCAATTGTATCCCATTATTAAACTTCTTTATAACAGCAATTTGTTTCAAGCGATTATTCCCAGTGCCAAAAAGATGATCAATTTACCGCAGTTTGATGGCTATCATCAACAACCTGTGGATATTCACTCCATTAACACGTTAAAATTTATAGAGAACATTGACGATAAATACGTGCAAAAGATTTACAACAGCTTTACGGAACAGCAAAAATCATGGGCAAAAATTGCGGCACTTTTTCACGATATTGGAAAAGGACGACAAACCGACCACCATATTGCTGGCGAGAAACTCTTTAAAAATATGGCACGAACCTTTGGGTTTGAAAGTGAAGACACTGCCATGATAGCACGTATCATTCGCTATCATAACCTTATGAGTATGGTAGCAACCAATGAAGACATCTACTCACAAAAAGTGATTTTAGCCTTTACCGCCAATTTGAAAAATAAATTGGCGTTAGATATTTTATATGTGGTTACCTATGCCGATATTTCAGCTGTGGGAAAACACATCTACAACAGTTCAACCGCATCATTACTCAATGAATTGTATCTTCAAAGTATTCAAGCCTTTGACAATGCCGAGCTTTTAAATGAGAGTGCAAGAAGAGTAGCTAAAATCAACAGCATTAAAAAACTCTCCAAATTCAAAGAACTCTCAGGATTGATGAAGAAAAAAATCTCTTACATCGCTTCCAATCAAATCTTTTTACAACTCAAAGCCAGTGAAATTTTAGATTTGGCCATTAAAGCCAAAGATGTCGAGCAATACACCTATAAAATTATCAATGACGAGGTTTTAACCATACGAATCATTCGAGCCGTACCTTTAAATTTGGGTTATTTGTTGGGAAAACTGGAATTTTTAAGTATTGCTTCCATGAGTATTTTTAAACTTTACGATAACAAAAAATGTTTTGAAGTCACTTTTACCGAAAATGTTGAAGAAAATGATATTACTTTTATTGAAGAGATTATCCAAAACTCGTTTGATATGAGCAAAACTACCAAACTGCTTGTGCCTAAAATTAACAAAGACGAGATAGAAATCGATTGCAACCACACACAATATTTGGCCTCTATGAAAGTTAAAACCAAAGATCAAAAAGGTCTGTTGGCGTATATTGCTAAAATATTTGATGACTTTAATATTGAAATTGAAAGTGCAAAAATTTACACCAGTCGTGGCAAAGCCAGAGATTTGTTTTTAATTGAGAAAAATGGAAACTTTTGTGTCAATGCCGATGAGATTGTTGATTTAATTTGTTCACATACTCTACAATAGATACAAGGGTATTCTAAAATAACGACAATAAGGGCAAAATACCCTCATTGCCGCTTTTAAGCGTTTACAAAATTTCGTATATAAAATACTTTGGGTTTTGTTCCCTTATACGCTTTTAAAACTTCTGCTGGGTATTGTGCCAACAACTTACTTGGTGCTGAATTTTCGTCATTTAAATTACCAAAAATTCGAGCATCGGCTGGACATGAGTCCACACAATGTGGCAGTAATCCTGCTTTGACTCGATGATCACAAAAGGTACATTTTTCAACTACCCCTTTACTTCGTATTGTCTCATACGTTTTTCCACGTTCAGCATTGTAGTAAGGATATGGGGTATTGGTTTTATCCCCTAACTCTTTGGCACTGAATGTTCCCCCTGCAACTAAAGCTTTATCGTCTCTTTGTGTCAGATGGGGTTGTCGTGAATTGTATGAGATAACTTCATACGGACAAGCCAATATACAACTTTTACACCCAATACATTTAGAAGCATCGTGCAGTGTCATATCGGTTTCTTTGTCTTTATGCATTGCAGTCGTTGGACAAGAACGAACACACGGAGCATCTTCACAATGATTGCACAACGTGGGTCGATATTTATACGTCACATCAGGGAAAACTCCACTGGTTTGTACTTGATGACTCGACCAATTAATTCCTTCAGGTGTGTTATTTTCACTTTTACAGGCTAAATCACAGGCTCCACAACCTACGCATTTGTGCAAATCAATGACCATTCCAAATTTTTTCATATCACACCTCCTTTATATTTTTTCTATTTTAATTCGGGCAGTTCCACCATGTCGGGCAGTACTTCCACTTAATCGGTCGTATTCATGAATATGAATGGCATTGTTATTTCCACCTCTTGGCTTTTGCCCAAAGGTTTCACTGGCAACACTTCCATACGCCCAATGCCCTTGTCCATAACATTTAATCACTACTCCTGGACGGGTACCTTCCCAAAGTTTTACCACGCTTTCCATACTTCCTTGAGGTGAGGTAATTTTGATTTTATCCCCATCTTTCAAACCATACGCTTTAGCAGTAATTGGGTTAATTTTAGTCACATCTTTTTCTATTTCATCTCCCGGGTCAACATCTTTGATGGCATAATACCAAGGAACATTTTGACTTCGCCCTTCACGGTTGAGTCGTGAACGATGTTCTGCAAAAATAAGAGGAAACTCTTTTTCATCGCCGTGTCTTACAATTGGTTCATAGTGAGGAACAAATACTCTCTCCCCTCTTGCTGTGATATTGGCATGTTCCATGGCTTCATCAATAGAAGCCAGTTTATTTTTTTCGGTATGTTCAACTAAAACTTTTTTGAGTGTTTCACTGTAAAACTCAAATTTCTTCGTTTCGGTTGCAAAGTTATCTATTTTTTTACCCGGAGTATATTTTTTCGTATTCCAAACCCCTTTTTCTAATAACTCAGCCCAACTGTTAATGGTATCACCTTTATCATTGCTGCTTCCATCCCAAATTGGTTTGGTTAAAGTTTTAACGGCATATAAATCAAACTCTTCAGCCGTTGTAGCCTCTTTGCCTGTTTCAGGGTCTTTGAAATTCTCTTTATAATATCTCAATGGAATATCATACCCTTTTTTAGCCAATGCTTCTGATAACAACCAAAACATCTCTGTTTCATCGGTTTTAGCTTCACCCAAAGGTTGTACTAAAGGTTGTTGAATAGAGAGATAACTGTGCAGATTTTGTTTATTTTGAACAAATCCAAATCTTTCAAACATGTGCATTTTTGCAGGAAGTACAATATCTGCAAACATTGATGTTTCGGCTAAATTTGTAGTAATATGGGTAAAAAATGGGATTTTTGCCATGGCTTTTTCCCAAATATCACTGCCATTAATTGAAAATACAAAGTTGTTCCAATATCCAATCACCACTTTTAAATCATACGGTTTTTCACTTAAAATGGCATTGGCAACATTGGCAGTTACAACCCCTCCTCCACTTTTTTTATTCAGTGCTGGAAATGCGGGTGTTCCTCGTTGGTCAATTTTCTTATTTTTAAGAGCCATTTCAATTTTTTCAGTTAAATACGGTTTTATATCAGGGGCTTTTGCACTTGGTATTTTACTTCCTTGTAAAATTCCACCAACGGCATCAACAGAACCAACCAAACCATTTAGCGCATGTGCCGCCATGGAAGAATAAGCTCCTCTTGCTTGCATTGCAGCACCAGGGCTTGTCCATGAAATAGCACGGCTTCCTGCGTTGGCAAAATCAAGAGCTGTTTTGATAATATCTTTTGCACTAATTCCTGTAATTTCTTGGGCCCATTGTGGTGTTTTATCAAAAAGTTCTAAATTCCACCACTTTACTACTCCATGCGTATGGATTTCATTAAAAATCGTTTCATCTTCAATTTGGGTATTCACAATAAAATGATTTTGTTTATCCGTAAAATTCCCAACAAACTCTTTATTCCATGCTCCATTGACAAGGATTACATGGGCAATTGCTACTGCTAGGGCACTGTCAGCTCCGGGAATAATAGGAAGCCATTTATTGGTCTTGCTAGCTGTTACAGAAAGTCTTGGGTCAATGATTGTTACCGTTGCATTGTCTAAAACATGCCCCCAAATATTAATAAAGTGTGGCACTTGTCTGTTTGAAGCCAATGGATCGGCACCCCAACCTAAAATGTATTTGGTATTTTCTAAATCAAAATCGGCATAATCCCAAAAACCTTCGGTGTAGTATCGTCCAAATTTTTCGGCTTCAGCACAAATAGAACTGTGTGAAATATTATTGGGACTTCCTATAAGTTTTGGAAAAGTTTCATAGGGAATTGCATTCATAAAAGTATATCGACCTCTCATCAAACAAAATTTATGAGTTTCTTCGGTATTAATAAGTTCCATAATTTTATCGGCAATCGTATCGATGGCTTCATCCCAAGAAATAGGCACAAATTTTGGGTCTTCGTTTCTTCCTTTGTTAGGATTGGTTCGTTTAAGTGGTGTTTTGACTCTATCTTGGTCATACACTTGTTGAATTGCCAAATGCGGTCGCGGACAAATATTGCCATGATTTCCTTTGGCATTGGCATTTCCTCGCACCTTGACGAGTTTATTGTCTAAAACATATCCTTCCACACTGCACCAACTTGTACAGCCTTGACAGGTTGTTGCCATCCATTTTCCCAACTCACCACTGATTTTTTCTTCATTGGCACTGACAAAAGGAACACTTGCAATTCCAGCAGCTCCTGCAGTTGCAGCACTTAATTTTATAAAATCTCTTCTGTTTAAATTTTGCATAATCTGTCCTTTATTTCACTAAATAGTCTAATTGACCTAAATAGACAATGACATATTTTAAAACAAATACACCCACTAAAGCAGAAATACTTGAAAGGTTAAACTCCACACTCGAAAGCTCTTTTTGGGTAAAAAGTGTTTTTATATTTAACACCAAAGGAATAAGTGTTCCCAACAATACGGCTAAAACTATTAAGACAACATAATGACTAAAAAGATACTCTAATGCCTCTTTTGAACTGCTGTCTTGTGAAGCTAGCCCATAAATCCAACCAATAATAGAAACCACACTTAACATCAAAAAAACAATCATGCTACTGGTAACAAATTTACTGTGAACACGTTTGTTTTTTAATATTTTTGCCAACAATAATGTGGTAAAAAATCCTGTAAAAAGTGATGTGGCTAAGAATAAAACAGGTAAAGACCCATTCCATACGCTTCGCCCAAAACTTGACAGTAAGGCACCATGATAAATGCCAATTAAAAACGCTAAAAACATCACGCCAAATAAAAAGCTTTTATTAAGCTCTTGATTTTTATAGACTTTATACAGCGTGTATACACTTAAAAGGATAAACGCCCCTTGTAAAAATCCACCCCACGATAAAATCGAAGTAGGATTAACTGAAATGAGCATAATAACCGCGTGAAATGGTCTTCCAATTTCCAAAAGTAAAAAGAACAATCCCAATGCCACTAAAATAGGCGCAATAAAAAATCCTATGGTGTAAACATCTTTGTATTCCTCTTTTCCAACCACATATAAAATAGCGGCAAGTACAAATGCTCCTATTCCAATTCCTCCTAAAAATAAATCGAGTACCACTCGAATATCCCATAATAAATCCATTTTCTCCTCCTTGTGTGAAATGAATAGTAATTCATCAATCTAACATAAGAAAACTTAAACATTAATATAATTTTTATTTATGTAACTAAGTTGTCATTTTAATTTTGATTTTATTTAGTAAAAAATAATGATTGAAAAGCTATTATATACCGCCTTAGCGGTATATAATAATATTTATAAAATTGAAGAATTAAACTCTGTCTTGAAAAGTCATGTCTTTGATAAGACCTTCACTTCGTCCAATTCGTACGATATTTGCAGCCGTTCCTTTGTAAAAAGGAATTTTAGTATCAGGATCTACGTAATCCGTACATAAGTCATTGATGATTGAATTTTGGAAACCAAATGCACCAAAAACTTCACCCACTCTTACTGTATCCGTTACAACTGCTATGGCTCTTGTGGTTCCATAGTCATTGTTTAATTGCACTAAATCACCACTGGTTACGCCTAACTCTTTTGCATCGGTTGGATGGATTTCAAGAGGTGCCATTGGCCATCTTTTAGCTGTAAATTCAAGTCTTCCTGTATGGAAATTTGATTGCCATACTTCGTTGATTCGTCCGGTATTAATCCAATATTTGTATTTACTTTGTTGTGTTGCTACTTGTTTTGGCATATTGGGTTGTGCAGTGGGTAAAAAAGTTGCTTTTTTCGATTTTGTACCAAATTTCCCATCGGTGTAATGCAATCTTGTTCCTATTAATTTTCCATTTTCAACTTTTACAATAGGTAATTGAACCCCATTATTTCCAGCTGCTTCTAAATTTTTATAGGTTGCTAAAGTACCAGTTGCTCCACCTTGCGATGCCATTTTAGCACCTTGTCCTGCAAAACCGTCCTTGAAGCTATCCTCTTCTGTTTTCCATTCAAACCCATCAAATCTTGCAGCCATTTTTTTATTTCCAGCTTTTAAATACTCAGATTTTAAAGCATTGGCAATATCAGCAGCAATCAAACAATCTGGTTTTGCACTTCCTGGAGCATCCATGACTTTTTGAGAAAGTCTTAATCTTCTCTCACCACTCATTGAAGTTAAATTCATCTCCATCGTTGTAGCAGCAGGTAATACAATATGCGCTCTTTCACTGGCTTGTGTAGGATAAATGTCAACATCTACTACAAACAATCCCCCTGCTTTACAGGCTTTATAAATGATTTCAGTTAATTCATCTAAATTAGAACCATGATACGCATTGATGGCATCTTTGACAATTTGTGCTCTTTTGGTCACTGAATTTCTTAATTTCTCAGTAGCAATTGATTGACCAAATGGATTGGTACCCCAAATAGAGTAAACCATATATTTACCTTCGATAATATCGGTATCAATTACGGCTAAGTTTTGTCTTTTTGGTCCTTCAAATTCAGGTCGAGTATATCCCTCTTGGTGACCTCCCGCTCTACAAACACCTGTTCCAACTCGTCCTACACTTTGAGTTAACATGGCTAAATTTACAATGGAAGCGACATTTTCATAGTTTTTAATTCCCCAAATAATGCCTTTTTCATAGTAAATGGCATTTCTTGGTCGGTGTCCGCTTGGTTTTGGTTGAGCTATCCACGATGCTGCTTTTTTCATATCTTCAACACTTAATTCTGTAATTTTAGCCGCCTCTTCTAAAGAGATTTTATTGACTTTGTACATAGCATCAAAATTTTCAGTATGGTTTTTAATAAACTCTTTGGCTTCCCAACCTTGCTCTTTGATATACGTTACAAGGGCATTCATGAGGGTAATATCCGTACCTGGTTTAAGTTGAAGGTGTAACACATTCTCTTTTCCAGCAATTTTTTCAGAAATACTCACCGATGCCGTTCTTCGTGGGTCTACAAAAATGATTTTCCCTGCACTTGTGGTTTCACCTTTGTCGTACTCTTTTTGTTTATTGGCAATCGTTCCACCCTCTAAATTGGGTTGCATGTGAATGTTAAATAAATTGGTTTGACACTCATACGGATTACATCCAATGACCATCATCGTATCAGAGATACTCGTGTCGTAATAACTTGAATTTAACTCCCCAATTCCCATCTCTCTGCTTGCGTGAACTTCTGAGTTATACGCGGGTCGATTGTGAATAGAAGCCGATTTTGTACCAATGGCATGATGAAACAGTTTTCCCGTTGCCCAAGTGTTTTCAAATCCACCTCCACCACCACCGTGGTCAAAAGTTTTGTGAGAAATCTCATCTGCACCATCGGTGTCGATGATTTTTTTATACACTTTGGCAATTAACGTTGTGGCTTCATCCCATGAAGTTTCCATGAGCATTCCACCTCTGTAAATTTGAGGCTCTTTTAATCGGTCTTTAGTGGGGCTAGAAGCATTAAAAGTTGAAACTCCCATCATTCCACCTCGTACAGAGTTTTGCCCTGTATTAACCACACAAGCTTGATCAGGAATGATCATAAGATTAAACTTTTTACCGTTTCTATCTGTAATGGTATTAAACATTCTTTCGCTGCACCATTGACCGTAGGTTCCTTGTTGTTTTGATAAATCAATTCCAAACGCATTGTTTTTATATGTTCCCTCAGTTCCTGCTGGCCATTTATATGATTTATAACCACACCCTACAATACAAAATTCACATGTTACATTTTTTACTTCCGCATTGGCTGCTGGAATGGGTAATCTGTCTGTTAATGTTAAAGCCATTTTATCTCCTATCCTCTGTTATTATTTATTCGACCAAAAATTAAACCATCAAAACCAACGGCATAAATATCATCCCCTTTTATCTCTAAAAGGACTTTTGGTAATCCACCTGTGGCATGACCAATGACCATTTGACCATCTTTTCGTGCATCATATTTTGTATAGTGGCAAGGACATTCAAACTGTTCTAAGCTTTTATTATAAACTGTTGGACATCCTTTATGCGTACAAATGGTGCTGTACGCTTTAACCTCTCCATCAATATAAACCGCTTTACAAGAAGAAGCTTCATCGGGATAATTAAAATCCAACTCTCCCTCTTTTTTAAGTTGGCTGAGCGTTCCAATTTTATTGGGTTCATACTCATTAAAAACCGATTGTTGTGCTTTTGTAGTGGTACTTGCCATAACAGCAGGTGCCATTGCAGCACTTCCAGCAAAAAGTGCAGTTGCTTTTAAAAAGCCTCTTCGGCTTGATACTGTTTCTTCCATTGTAACTCCTATTTTTTGATTAACTGTCTTAGGTTTTATTTTATTGAGTTTATGGATTTAAAATCAACACTTAACTATAATGTCATATATCCCCTTATTTAGGAGTATTCTCTTGGAAATAAACATTCGACAAAGAATAAATGGTCAAAAACTGACCATGATTTTTCAAAAATTGACCATGCTTTTGTCATTGTTTGTCACTCTTTCTTTGTATTCTAATGACAAAATCACACTGGGATTAACCGGCGTTACTCTAAAAGAAGATATTGTTACCTTGATGAATTTAAAAAACTATTTGTCCACTCAAGCCAATATTGATGTCAATTTAAAGTTTGCAAAAAGTTACTCTATCATGGAAAGTTTTATTATCAACGAAAGCGTTGATATTGCCTATGTATGTGGGTCAACGTATGTGAATTTAAGTAAATTAAATAAAGTAGACCTTTTAGCCATTCCCACAAACAATCATCAAACCTCTTACAGCTCTTTAATTATTGCAAAAGAAAATAGCTCCTTTCAAGGATTGTTTGATTTAAAAAATAAAACCTTTGCAATGAGTGACCCCGATTCCAATTCCGGTTCGTTGGTGCCTTTATATGAAATTATGAAAAAGGGCTACAGCAAAGACTCTTTTTTTCAAAAAGTAGTCTATACCTATGACCATGGAGAATCTATACAAGCAGTGTTAAGTGGTTTTGTGGATGCTGCGAGTATTGACAGCATGATTTACCAAGCCTATATTACAAAAAATCCTGAAGTAAAAACACATCTCAAAGTGATTGACCAATTTGATGATTATCCCATTCCACCATTTATTATTCGTAAAAATATGAATAACAGTGTAAAAATACGATTACAAAATGCTTTACTGAATATGCATAATGACCGTTTTGGAAAAGAGATACTTCATGCCATGGCAATTGATAACTTTATTAAACCCAATACCATTTCCTATGATAAAATTGATACCATAAAACAATTTATAATCAATTATAAGAGCAATGATGTTAAGTAGACTCTACTGTTTATCGATTAAAACAAAAATAACTCTGACCATTTTTTTTATTATTGTACTGTTTTCAAGTGGTGTTTTGTTTATTATTAAGAATTCACTTTCCAACAATATTAACACCTTAGCTTCCAATACAGCTAAAGATATTATTACAGTCAATGAAGCTTTTTTTATCAAATCACTCTTAGAAGATGATATCTGGAGTATTTATAAATTTTTGCACTCCTTAACTAAAATCAACCTTATCCAATCTGCAGGATTTGTGGATGTCAACAATAAAATTATTGCCCACAGCAATACTCAAAAATATCCTTTGGATACAAAAATAGACATTCAACGCAATCAAGATTTTGTTTTAATTCCTTTGGTCAGTAATAATCTCAAACTCGGTGTTTTTATCATTGAATTGGATAAAAACTCTTTTTCACAACTCTTTGAAGAGTTGAAAACTCATCTTATTTTTTCCATACTTTTTGCCACTTTTTTCTCTTTTTTTATTGCCTATTTTATCTCCAATCGGATTTTACATCGTCTTGAAATTTTGACGCACAATGCCACAAAAATTCAAGAAAAAAAGTGGGATGAAATCAAACCCATTCATTCCAAAGAACACGATGAAATCACTCTTTTTCAAAACAGTATGGAGCTTATTTTAACCAAACTGCACCAAGCCATAGAGAATGAACACAATTTAAGAGAGTTTTATCACGATATTTTAGAGAGTTTAGATGAATTAATTATTTTATGCGACAAGGATTATACCCTTTTGTATAATAATGGACATAAACTCACTCCTTTAATTATTCACAACAATCTTCTAAATGCAAAGATTCAAAACAGTATTGCTTTAAATATCCAAAATAACAGCAACCATTTTATGATTGATATAGAGAATGAAAAAGGAAAAACACTCTATTTATTTGTTCTTATTAAGCAATTAGAAGATTCTCTTGCCATCTCAATTTCAAATATTACGCTTTTAAAACAACTCCAAGAGAAACAATGTTTTACAAACTCTTTTGAAATTGTTGGTGAGATTTCATCCAGTGTGGTGCATGAAATAAAAAACTATTTACAACCTGCCAAACTTTTAATTGACCAAGACGAAATAGACAATGAAGATAAAAAACGTATGGTCAATATTATTACCAAAATTGATCTGTTGGTCAATGAATTTTTAAAAACAGGTAAACCCATTGATAAACTCTTAGCAGTTGATATTAACATTCAAGACAAGCTCAATGGTGTTATTGAACTTTTGCACAGCCAACTTAATGCTAAAAATATCACGATTGAAAAGCATATTCCCAAAGAAAGTCGTTTATTTATGGCTTCAAATGATTTTGAAACCATTATGTTAAATTTAATTGAAAATGCAATTGATGAATCTTTTGAAAATGGTACCATTGTGATTCAAAGCCATTTTAAATATCCCTATACTGTTATTGAAGTCACTGATTATGGAAAAGGGATTGATAAAACCATTTTAAAAGATATTTATAAACCTTTTTTTACTACCAAAGGAGAAAAAGGCAGCGGCATTGGTCTTTACACCACCTATAAAATTGTCTATATGTACCATGGATATATTGATGTACAATCCAATGAGGGACAAACCACCTTTAGTATCCATATTCCCAAAAAGGATGAAAATGAACATCGCCATTATTGATGACCAAGATGACATTAAATATGCCATTGAAAAAATTTTAAAAAAACAGGGACATACGTGTTATGGATTTAATGGCAATGAAGAGGATTTGATTGAGGGCTTAAATGTATTTGACATTGATTTAATTATCTTAGATATGATGCTTGAAGAAAATTTAACAGGTCTTGATGTGATTCATACCATACGAAATCAAGATATTCATACACCTATTATTATGATTACGGCATATACCACTCCTTCCAATATGATTAAAGCTTCCAAAGCAGGGATTATCGATATTATTCAAAAGCCGTTTAGTGCCAATGATATTGTACAAACTGTTGAAAAATATACTGCGGTTTCTCTTCCTAAAACACTTTATTTAAACAGTGGAGAAGAGGAATTTATTGGTTCTTTTGAGACCATGAAAGAGATTTATAAAAACATCGGTATTGCAGCAAATAACAGCTCAAATGTATTGATTATTGGAGATACTGGAACAGGAAAAGAACTGATTGCCAGACTCATTCACAAAAATTCAACTCAAGCTCATGAGCCTTTTGTCGCAATTAATTGTGCCACGATTCCTGAAAATCTCTTTGAAAAATTAATGTATGGAAAAGTTGAGAATTTTTCCAAAAATCAAAATGAAGCTCATTTGGGATATGTCCAAAAAGTGGGTTTAGGAACACTGTTTTTAGATGAAATCAGTGAACTTCACCCCAATTTACAAGTCAAACTGTTGCGATTTTTAGAGACAAAAAGTTTTTATCCTTTAGGAAGTAACCAAGAGATACAGTTTCAAGGAAGAATTATTTGTGCCTCACTTAAACGCCAAAATGAGTTAGAAGAAGGAAAATTTAGGAGAGATTTATATTTCCGAATCTCGACATTTGAGATTTTTGTCCCCACTTTACATCAACGAAAAGATGACATTAAAGCATTGTGTTTTCACTTCATTAAACAAATTTGTGCCAGTTTAAATATGTCTGAAAAAAATATTGAAGACGATGCCATCTTATTTCTAAAAGAGTGTGAACTCAAGGGCAATGTCAGAGAACTTAAAAATATTATTTATAAAAGTGTTCTGCATTCTCGCAATGAAACTATCAGTAAACAAGATTTGAATCGAAATATCAACAAAAACTATAACGATAAAAGAAATCTTCTCAAAGAGGTATGCAAAGAGCTTTCAATCCAATACAACGTAGAAAATGCCCAAGCATTATTTGAAGATTTTGAAAAAGAGATGCTACAAACCTTGCTTAAACAGTGCAACAATATTTCACAACTTTCAAACCATTTAGGAATTACAAGAAACACGTTAAAAGCCAAACTTAAAAAGTATGATATACCTACTTAAATAGCTTGAATATTTATACCTTGGCATTGGCTGCAAAAATCTCAAAAAAAGCTGTTAAAAAAAATATGACGGAATTGGTTATCATGGTTTATCGATTAATGGAAGCACATGCGATACACAATACTCCCGTAGGAAGAATCTTTAAACGCCCTAAAGCAATATCTTCACCACAATCCAAACTCTCGCCATAGGTTTTATGGTAAATTCTATCTATTTTCTTAAGCCTGCGTTCATATTGATAAAACTCTAACAACTGACTTACCCCGTCATTTTATTGATTTAATTCTTATCCATAATTTCATAAATATCATTGGGTGATTTATTGTTATTCTTAGCAACATCAAGCAATTTTTCATCTAACCCACTAAAAATAATATTGGAATCTTTGAGTGCTTGAACCGCTTTGGTTTCATCCAATCCCGTTTTTCTAATAAATACTTTAAGCGATGAAAGTTCTGCATGATTGTAAGGAGGTTCGCCATAAACTTCCGTCCAATACTCTTTGGCATCCTCTCCTAAAGACAAAAAAGTCGTAAAAGGAGGCACGGTCATTAATGTTCCAATAATAAATACCACAGTAAAAATCGTCGCTATAATCATCTCTTTCGTTGCAACAACAAGCTCTTTGGCTTCATTGCTCAAATAGTTTTTAATGGGCTTAAAGTTGTAATACACATGCAAAACAAAAGCCACCAAAAATAAGACAAAAAAGGTATTATGAAGTGAGGTATATTCCCCTTTATTCAACCCTAAGAACTCCCAATTTGCCCAATACGCGATTTTCCCTTGCGGTGCAATAAAAAGCATAACTCCTGTGTAGGTCAGCATCAGTGTTGCTAAAAGCATCACCAACGAGGTTGTTTTTTTTAGGTTCATTTTTGAGTTTCACAACACGAAGTTGCTTCACTGGAACTGCAACAACTTGCCCCTTTCATTAAAGCCACCACTTCTTCTACTCCTAAAAGTTTGCCCGTTGATTTAACTTCACCGTCAATGACAAGGGCAGGAGTACTCATAACCCCATAATTCATGATTTCAACCATATCTTCTACTTTAACAACCTCATGAAATCCACCCACTTTTGCCACGGCTTGTTTGGCGGCTTCTTCTAATGCTTTGCATTTAGTACACCCTGTTCCTAATATTTCTATTTTCATGAATCTTCCTTTTTAATTTTTATAAAATCGCATTAAATAAATACCCCGTGAGAAGTATCGCAAAACCAACTACGCCAAAAAAGATGCCAATGAGTTTCATGCTTAAAACACGTTTTAAAATCATCGCTTCGGGCAAACTCAATGCCACGACTGCCATCATAAAACTCAATGCCGTTCCAAGAAGCATTCCTTTTTGGGTTAAAACCTCAACAAGGGGTAAAATGCCCGCCGCATTGGAGTACATTGGAATTCCCATTAAAACGCCAACGATGGGGGCGTACCAAGCATCACCTCCTGCGTATTTTGTAATAAAATCAGCAGGAATATAACCATGAATAAAAGCACCTATCCCCACTCCTATAATGACATAAAGATATATTTTTTTGAATATATCAGCAGTGTACTCCCACGCTTCTTTGAGTCTATGAGATAACACTGTTTCATCTTCCTCATAGCTGACATCTCCCACGGGTTTAACTTCGATAAGTATCTCTTTTTCTAAATTCATAGCCCCAATTACAAGACCTGCAACTATAGCAATGAGAAGTCCAATTCCCACATACAACACCGCAATCTTCCAACCAAACAAGGATAACAATAAAGCAATCACCACTGCATCGCTCAAGGGGGCTGAAATCAGATATGAAAACGTCACACCCAAAGGAATTCGAGCTTGCAAAAAGCCCAAAAACAAAGGAATGGCACTGCACGAACAAAAGGGCGTTAAAACACCAAAAACAGCAGCCAACACATGCCCTGTAAGTTTGTGTTTTCCTGCAATATAGACTCGGGCTTTCTCTACGGGGAAATAGGTTCTTAAAAGAGTTACGATATAAATAATGGCAATTAAAAGGATAAAAATCTTAATCGTATCATAGATAAAAAAATGCAACGCCTCACCTAAATGACTGCTTTTTTCTAAGTTCAATGTATCAAATACAAAAATCGCACTTAAGTTCACTAGCCAATCAAACATCTATTTTAACGCCTCAACCACTTTGGGAAGTAACACCTCTTCAATCTCTTTGTACGTTGCTTCAAACGCTTCAAAGCCTTTTCCATCGGGGTCTTCAAATCCTACATGAATGACTTTAACCGCTTTTGGAAACATTGGGCAGGTTTCATTGGCATGGTCACACACCGTTACAACCAAATCATAAACATTATCAATGACCGTATCAATTGTTTTAGAGTGGTACTCTTCTTTCCAAATTCCTTTATCTTCTAAGAGTTTCTTCGCATTTGGGTTGACTCTTCCACTGGCTTTTACACCACTTGAATCTGCGCTAATTCCTTCTAACTTTGCGTTGATTAATGCCTCTGCAATAATACTTCTGCAAGAGTTTCCTGTACATAAAATTAAAACTTTTTTACTCATTTTTTATCCTTCATTTTGATTTTTTTAAATTGCCAACAATACAATCAGCAACACGGGTGGCGTAATTATAAGACCAAATTTACTGTATTGGGCAAATGAGATTTTCACCCCTTTTTTTGCCAAAACATGAAGCCATAATAACGTAGCTAAACTACCAAATGGTGTCATTTTTGGTCCTAAGTTACACCCAACAATGTTGGCGTAAATCATCGCTTGATTGCCAATATCATGCAATGCTATATCCATAATCATAATCGTGGGCATATTGTTCATCACAGCACTTAAAAAAGCCGCTAAAAATCCTGTTCCCACCACTGCAATGGTATCGCCTCTTTGAGCTAAGTCTTGTAAGATAATTGTCAAATAATCCGTCAAACCAGCATTTTTAAGTCCATACACCACAATATATAAACCAATACTAAACCACACCACTTGCCACGGGGCTTCTTTGATAATATGCCAAGGTTTCACCGTTTTGGATGCACTGGCAATGAGTAAAAAAAGAAGCCCTCCACCTAATGCAAAAACAGAAACAGGTAACCCATACCTGTCGCCTATAAAATATCCCATGAGTAAAATGGCTAAAAAGACCCAAGAAAAATAGAAGAGTTGCATATTTTTAATGGCACTTTTGGGCTCTTTTAAGAGTGTTATATCGACTGTTTTGGGAATATCATTTCGCAAAAGTAACCATAAAAAAGCAATGGAAGCTGCCACACTCACCACATACGGAATAATCATATTGATAAAATATTCACCAAAACCGATGTTAAAGTAGTTTGCCGTGACAATGTTGGTTAAATTTGAAAACACAAAGGGAAGCGACGCTGAGTCACTGATAAATCCCCCTGCGAGTAAAAACGCAATGATGGTTTTAAGATTGAGTTGCAAAATTCGCATTTTTGCCAATAAAATGGGCGTTAAAATAAGAGCGGCTCCATCGTTGGCAAACAGTGCCGAAACAAAGGCTCCCAATAAAATGGAGTAGATAAACATCTTAAGCCCATCGCCGTTAGAAAATTTCGCCATTTTCAAAGCACACCACTCAAAAAAGCCGATTTCATCTAGCACAAGTGATAAAATAATAATCCCAATAAACGCCAACGTCGCATCCCATACAATGTTGGTTACGATTAAAACATCATTGAAACTCACCACACCAATAAGCAGCGCCAAAATGGCACCAATAACCGCCGTTGTTCCTATTTGTAACCCTTTGGGTTGCCAAATAACAAACAACAACGTAATTAAAAACAAAGTTGAAGCTACAAACATTATTCGCCTTTTTCACATGATTTTTTTAACACAGGCAGTTCCATGTCCACATACATAATCTCTTGTATACATGCTTGTCGAAAACTGTCTAAGGGAGTTCGTATGGAGTAATACGCCCATCGACCTTCTCGTTTAACATTTAAAAAACCTGCCTCTTTTAAGATTTTTAGATGGCGGGAAAGGCGTGATTGAATCATCTCAAACGAGTTTTCCAAATCACACACACAACACTGTCCATTGGTATTGATAAATTTAAGCAATTTGACGCGGGTTTCGTCGTTTAAAGCACTGGCTGACTTTAAAAAAATATCCATGAACTTTCCTTTTGTTCTTTTTTTGAAGCAGAAGTGTAACATAATAATATTAATATATCAAGATATATAGATATGTACTATACTGTATACTTATTTTTAAAATAAGTCAATTTTATGATACAATGGCGTCACATTACGCATTAAGGATACCTACTAACATGAAAGATATGTCAATTAAATTTAAGCTTATGATATTCCCCTTGCTATTTATAGCCTTGTTTATCATCATTGGAGTAATATTTTCGTACTACAACAGCATGGCAACATCACGAAATCATATCGCCATTCAAAGTGATAAACTGGTTCAACAATTGCTTAGTAGCAGAATTTCTGTCTACCAATTTTTAAGAAATGCCAACACTGCAAATGCTCAAAATGTCAAAAATAATTTTGATCAATTCAATCAAGAAGCTCTTTCAATGAAATCGCAACTGAGTTTGGAAGAGAATAAAAAACGAATCGACTCAATAGTGATGCTATCCAAAAAGTATGTTACCTATTTTGATAAATTTGCTCAATTAAAAATTAAAGATTTTGAAAATGGCATTTTGGAAGAATCAAGTGAACTTAAAGCCACTATTGCTCAAATGGTGGAAATTGGACTTCGTTTAGAAAAAGAGTTAAGTGCCATTAACACGAGTGCCAATTCATTAAGAGATGAAGCTTTTTCAACACTCTCAACCAATATTCTTGTCATTGCACTGTTATCTTCTTTGATATTTATTGCACTTTCTTTTTTTGTTACCAAAGAACTTTTATCAACACTTCAATCTTTCCAAAAAGGACTGTTTTCTTTTTTTAACTATTTAAACAAAGAGTCCTCTTCTGTTGAATTAATTGCATTAGACACGAAAGATGAATTTGGAAAAATGGCACAAGTTGTCAATAAAAATATTACAACCATTGAACAAAATATTAAAATTGATGATACCTTTATTCAAGATGTCAGCAACTTTGCAACCCAAATTGGGAATGGTGATTTGCATGCAACTATTACCAAAGAAACCCCTACTCCTAATTTGGCGGAATTAAAAACTATTTTAAACACCATGAAAGAGAATTTGCATATTCACATAGCAGGCGATATTCCACGCTTATTGCATATTTTAGACAGCTATAAAAACAAAGATTTTACTCAAAAATATGAACATGCCACGGGAAAAGTCTCTATTAGCATCAATGAATTAGGGGAAGAGATGTCAAAACTGCTTTCTCAAAACTTACACGATGGAATTATTTTAGATGACAGTACCAATAAACTGCTTGAAAATGTTGAGATTTTAAGCAGCAGTGCCAATGAAGCAGCAGCTTCTTTAGAAGAAACAGCAGCCGCACTTGAAGAGATTAACAGTGCCGTTTCAAGTAATGCCAACCATGTTATCCAAATGACGGAATACTCCAATGATGTGAGTAACAGTGCGAAAAAAGGGCAAGAACTTGCTGAAAATACCAGTACTGCAATGGATGAAATTACCGTGCAAGTTAATTTAATCAACGAAGCCATTGGTGTAATTGACCAAATTGCTTTCCAAACCAATATTCTCTCTTTAAATGCCGCCGTTGAAGCAGCCACTGCAGGTGAAGCAGGAAAAGGGTTTGCCGTCGTTGCAGCCGAAGTGCGAAGCTTAGCAAGCAGAAGTGCAGAAGCCGCTAAAGAGATTAAAAATATTGTTGAAAATGCAAATTCTAAAGCCAGACAAGGTAAAAATACCAGCGATGAAATGATTAAAGGGTACAAAGAGTTACTTGAAAGCATTCACAACACCACACAAATTATCTCTGAAATTGCGGTTGCCAGTAAAGAACAACAATCGGGCATCAATCAAATTAACGATGCAATTACGAATTTGGATCGACAAACTCAAGAAAATGCCAATATTGCTGCCTTGGTTAAAACACTTTCTACGACTGCCGATGACATATCCAAAGAAATTATCAATGAAGTGTTAAGCAATAATTTTATTGGAAAAGACGCCATTGTAACTACCATGCAAAAGCAGGCAACACATGAAAAACCAAAAAGTCCAACAAAACCAAAACCTAAAACAGATTCAAAAATAACTAAAAAAGAAGATAACTCATCTGCAGATGAGTGGGAAAACTTTTAAGTTTTCCTCTTTTTAAAATTCCAAAGAAGAGAAGCCCCTCTTCTTTAGGTGTCACTTATCTACTTAAGCATTATTTAGCTAAACTGCTCCCATGAATAAAGAAAAAAATAAGTTTAATTTTATCATTGCTTCATTGATTGTGGTGTGCTTTATTTTATTAATTGTTTCTGAAATTTTCCTTTTTACCAAAATAGAAGATATCCAAAAGAATCAATACAAAGCCAAAGCACAAGAAAATAATAATTTATTAACTACCCTTATTGCCAACAAAAAAAATGCCACGCTGACTTTAGCTATTGCCATTTCTCAATTTGAAATTATCCAAAATGCTTTGGAACATAATGTTTATGAAAAAATCAATTTAGACTCTTTTTCCTCTACACTTACCACAAACAGCGATTATAAAAATGTATGGATTCAAATTATTAATAAAGAAGGCATCAGCAAATATCGAAGTTGGACCGATAAAAAAAATGATTCCTTGGTCAATATCCGAGAAGATGTACGCCAAATGATTAATCAACCTCAAATTATGAGTACTATTAGTGTGGGAATTTTTGATATGACCTTTAAATCGATGGTACCTTTGTTTAAAGAGGGAGTTTTTTTAGGTGTAGTTGAAGTTATTACGCACTTTAATTCCATTACCAAACATTTACAAAATGATGGTATTATGCCCGTTATTTTGGTCAATAAAAAATACAAATCGCAATTTGTAAAACCTTTAACCAATCTTTTTATTGATGATTATTATGTGGCAAATTTATATATCCCACAAGAGATTCTTGACTTTGTACGTACCCATAAAGCCGATACATTTTGGGATAAATCCAACTATACGATACGACATCCTTATTATATTTCATTTCATAAAGAACTCGAAAGCCAAGGCGATACCATGGCAACTTTTTTACTTTTCCAAAAATTGGACAATGTTAAATCTTCGCAAATTGACTCGTTTAAAAATCTTTCTCAACTGATTATTGTGGCCATTTTTTCTATTAGTATTATTGTGATTTTATTTTTCTATTTTTACTTAAAACGAAAAGAAGAGGCAAAAACCCATCAAATTTTGCAACACTACAATGAAGAACTCGAAGAAAAGATTAAATTTGAAATAGAAAGCAATCGAAAAAAAGATATGCTTTTAGCCAATCAAAGTAAACTCGTTGCACTGGGAGAAATGTTAGGAAACATTGCGCACCAATGGCGACAACCTTTAAGTGCTATTTCAACAGCTACGAGTGGTTTACAAATCAAATACGAATACGATATGTTAAGCAAAGAAGAGTTTTTAGAATTAACGCAAGGTATTGTCAATAACACCAAATATCTCTCCGATACCATTGAAGATTTTAGAGATTTTTTCAAAAAAGATAAAGAAAAAAATAAATTTAACGTAGCACTCGTGATTAAAAACAGTTACAACATT
>JBAYZM010000007.1:0-22047 GCA_041672515.1 Arcobacteraceae bacterium | reverse complement strand
GTAAACCAATATTAGGGCATACCAATTGGGTTTCACGAGCGACTTCTAAAATAATTTCAAGTTCATTAAGCCCTTCAATAATTAACGTAATATTGTGTCCCATTTTTTTGGCAATAAAGCCTAAATGAATCATCTCTTTATCTTTAAATCCATTAACGGTAATAGGGGCATTTTTATTGTAGGTCATTGCAATAAAAAGTTCTGCTTTACTTCCCGCTTCCAAACCATAATTGTATTTTTTACCCGAATCAATCAAAGGATGCAAAAAGTTAGGCAACTGATTGACTTTTAAAGGAAATACCGCATTAAATTTCCCTTGATAGTTGTACTCTTTAATCGCATTTTCATACAGATTAAAAAGCTTATCAATTTGCAGTTGGGTTAAGTGTGGAAATCGCAACAACAAAGGACCTTTATAGTCTTGATCTCGTATCTCTTTGACCAAATTAATTAATGCCGGTTTTGATGCGTGGTTTACTTTTACTAAACCATTTTCGATAATAAAATTATTTTCACCCCAGATGTCTATACCATATGTTTCCAATATTAAAATTCCTTAATTGAGATAGTGTTTTCTTCTTTTGTAAGAAGGTTTTTCAGTGTTACTGTTTGATTTTCCAGTTCATTTTCTCCTACAAGCACCATATGTGTTGCTTCTATTTTTTCAACAATTTTAAAGTGTTTGTTAAATCCACGTGGTGTATATTCAACATAACATTTTTCTTCTTTTCTTTTTTTGAGGGCCAATGAAAAAATCATGGGAAGGGCTTTTTCATCTAATGCACCAAAATAGTAGTACGCTTTTGGTGTTTCTTTGACTTTTATGAGTTCCCAAATTCGCTCAATTCCAATCGCAAATCCAATCGCAGGAGTGGCTCGTCCTCCTAAAAATTCCACCAGTTTATCGTATCGTCCACCCCCTGCAATCGCACTTTGTGCACCAATTTCATTGCTGACAAATTCAAAGGCAGTTTGCGTATAATAGTCTAATCCTCGCACCAAATTGGTGTCAATTTCAAAAGCAATGTTATTGTCTGTTAAAATGGTCTTTAAGGCTTCAAAGTTGGTATTGCAACTTGGGCATAAATTGTGCGTAATTTTAGGTGCATCAACCAAAAGCGTTTGACACGTTTCATTTTTACAATCTAAAACTCGAATAGGATTTGTCTCTATTCGGCGATTGCAATCTTCACACAGTTGGGTTCGTAAATTTGACAAGTGTTGCACCAAATTGGTTTTATAACTTGGCATACACTCATTGCACCCTAAAGAGTTCAGTAAGAGTTTAAATCCTATGCCAAAGAAATCAAAAATCTCTTTGATCATGCAAATAATATTGGCATCTTCGTAGATACTGGTCTCTCCAAACGATTCACAACCAAATTGGTGAAATTGTCGAAGTCTTCCTTTTTGAGGTCTCTCATATCGAAACATGGAACCAACATAGTAAAACTTGTAGGTTCCTCCGGCACGGTCAAACTTGTTTTGTACAAAACTTCGCACCACGCCTGCTGTTCCTTCTGGACGTAAACAGACATCATTTTCACCTTTATCAATAAACTGATACATCTCTTTATTGACAATATCACTGCTTTCACCCACACTTCGTTTAAACAGTGCGGTCTCTTCTAAAATAGGCGTTTCAATGTAGCTGTATCCATAATTTTTAGCAATTCTTGAAGCATTTTCAATAAAATAGGTAAATAACGTACTCTCTTCGTTTAAAATATCTTTCATGCCCCGTAGGCTTTGAATGTTACTCATTAATAAATTCCTCAATTTTTTCTGAAATCTCTTTGATACTTAAACTCGCATCAATGTAAATGTGGTTGATATTTAAAAGCTCAATGGTTTTTTTCATACGCTCTTGAATATTTAATAAATACTCAATTCCTCGAGATTCTATTCCATCGTGTTCTTTTTGTGAAAGCCGATAAATCAGCTCCTCTTTACTTAATTCCAACAAAACAATATGACTTGGTAAAGTACTAGAAGTTGCGATTAAATTCAGCGTAGTAACTATCTCAAAAGGCATATTGGAAGCATACGCAATGCCACTTATCATGCTTCTATCACTGATAATCATTTTATTCAAATTGGGTTTGATAACTTCTTGAATATGTTCGGCACGATCGGCTAAAAATAAGAACATTTCAGCCACTTTGGATTTGGCTTCAGCGTTTAATGCCATTGTTCTTAATTTTTTCCCAATTTCCGTACCACCTGGTTCTTTGGTAAAAATAGCGTTAGGATGATTGCTTTTAAGAAGGTCAAGTTGCGTTGATTTTCCAGCAGTATCAATGCCTTCAATGACTATATACATTTTAATATTTCCTTTGGAATCAAGTGATCGTATTTGCCTTTAAACAGAATAATTTCTCGCACAATCGTAGAAGAGACAAAAGCATTTTCTAATGTAGGCATTAAATACAGCGTTTCTATTTTTTTATTAATCGAAGAATTGGCATAACCCATTTGAAGTTCATATTCAAAATCAGAAACGGCACGAAGTCCACGAATAATTGTATTGACTTCCAATTTTGATGCTAAATCAACCAAAAGTGTATCAAATCCTAAAACGCTCACACCTGTGATATCTTTGGTGGCTACTTTGGCAAATAAAACCCTTTGTTCATGGGAAAACATCGGTGATTTTCGTTCACTTTTAGCAACTGCAATAATGACTTCATCAAATATTTTTGCAGCCCTTTTTATAATATCCATGTGTCCATTGGTAATGGGGTCAAAGGTTCCACTGTAAATAGCACGTTTGTATGAGGCAATAATTTGAGTGTCGGTATTTGGCATTGTTATTTCCATCTTGTGTATAAGTTATTTTCAATTTTCAATAAATCAAACAGTTTACCCACAATAAAATTTTCCATATCTTCTAAGGTTTGTTGTTGCGAATAGTAGCCTAAAACGGGTGGGGCAATGGTTACATTTAAGTTTGAAAGTTTCAGCATATTTTCTAAAGCAATGGTGCTATAAGGCATCTCTCTTGGGGAAAGAATAATGTTTTTTTTCTCTTTTAACATCACACTAAATGCTCTTGTAATTAAATTATCAGAAATTCCTACAGCACATTTTGCAAGGGTATTCATGGAACAAGGCAAAATAATCATAGCATCGGCACCAAATGACCCCGAAGCTATGGAAGCATCAATTTGATTTTCTTTATAAAAAGTCAGATTTGATGAACTTTTTATCTCTTTTATATTTTGGTTATTTTCCAGTTTTAATGCCAGCTTTGCACTTTTTGAGAACACTACATATGTATCGATACTGCTTGGAAGTTTTTCTAAAAATTTTAGGCTCAAGTTGACGCCACTTGCCCCTGTTATTGCAACAATGAGTTTCAAAGAGTAAACCTTCTGTGTGTTTTAAATATTGGGGATTTTATCAAAAAACAACTTTGATTTCAAACTGTATAAGCATAGGTGCTCGTTTGTTTTTGAAAAAGAGCCTCAAAAATGCGAAAAAAAGAGTTTTACAAGGCTTTTCTTAAGGTTAGTTTAAAGTAATAAGTGTTAACATTTTGTATAAACAAAATAAATAAAAATTAATTAAAATGTTAAATGGATAAAAAATCTATAATACATTTTGTAAAAGGAAAGTTAAGATGAAAAAAACAGTGAGTTTTGTAAGAGTTAATATGTACAATGTCAAATATGTTGATGCGCAAAAGCTTTCAATTGCAGGTTATGTAAAAAAACATAACATTGAATTAGATGATCAAATCGAAATAGAAGTGAATTTTCCCAAAGAAGAAGAAAATATTATTAATTTGTTAAAAAGTTGCAATCATTCTTGCACGGTAATTGTGTCTGACCTCAATGTATTTGGAAGAACAACCGAAGTTATTTTAGAAATTTTGAAATATCTTTTGGCAAAAAAAGTACGTATTATTTCAGTGAATCAAAACTTAGATTTAATTGATGATGAAGATATGTTAACCCAGATGATTTTAGGGGTCATTAATATGACCATTACTTTAGAAAAAGAGCTTATGAGTTTGCGAACCAAAGAGGCACTCAATGCTAAAAAAGTCGAAGGAATTCATTTAGGAAAACCTAAAGGAACCATCCAGAAATCAAAATTTGATAAACAACGAGATAAAATCGAAGAACTCTTAACGGTTGGATTATCCGTACGAAAAATTGCTAAACTTTTAGGGTACAACAATCACATTGGTTTGAACAATTATGTGAAAAAAAGAAATATCCGACTTAAAGAGTACTCTTTGTACGATGATATTGCCAGCTGAACGTAACATCTGTCCAAACTTTTGGGCAGATTTTTTATTTTAACCCTCTTCAAAATGCTTCTTTAACTTTATTTTTTAGTAATTATTGTAAAATACCTCCTATTTAAACGATATGGAGTTATTATGAAAGTTTTATTAATTAAAGATGTTAAAGGTTTAGGAAAAACGGGTGAAGTTCACGAAGTTAAAGATGGATATGGAAAAAATTTTTTAATAGGGAAAGGGTTTGCGTTACTTGCAACCAATGAGATTTTAAATAAACATAAAGCACAAGAAAGAAAAAAAGCTGAAAATGAAGCCGCAGAAATTGCATTGGCTAAAGAAGTTGCCACTAAAATTGAAGCTTCAAAAATTACTATCAAACACAAAGTCGGTGCCAATGGTCATTTAATTGGTTCAGTAACCAACAAAGAAATTGGTGAAGCTTTACAGGAGCAATTGGCGATTGAAATTGACAAAAAACAAATTCATTTAGACAATAAAATCAAAACGGTCGGTATTTTTAATGTTGATTGTAAGTTAGGACATGCGATTCATGCCACTATCAAAGTGGATATTATTGCTGAAGTTTAAGGTTTGTCATGTTTGATGCAACAACGATACTGGCGTATAAAGGTGAAAAGAAAGCCGTTATTGGTGGCGATGGACAAGTCACATTTGGCAATACGGTTTTAAAAGGGAATGCGACAAAAATACGAACACTCTATAAAGGACAAATATTGGCTGGATTTGCGGGAAGCACCGCAGATGCCTTTAATTTGTTTGATATGTTTGAATCAAATTTAGAGCAAACCAAAGGCGATTTGCTTAAAGCGGTCATTGCTTTTTCAAAAGCGTGGAGAAAAGATAAGCTTTTACGACAACTTGAAGCCATGATGATTGTTTTAAATAAAGAGCATATTTTTATTTTAAGTGGAACAGGCGATGTTGTTGAACCAGAAGATGGAAAAATTGCTGCCATTGGAAGTGGTGGAAACTATGCCATTAGTGCGGCACGTGCTTTATACAAACACACCCAAATGGATGAAGAAGCTTTGGTAAAAGAGTCTTTAATGATCGCCGGAGAACTTTGTATTTATACCAATCAAAACATAAAATTACTGAAAATTGAGGAATAAAAGAGATGAATTTAACTCCCAAAGAGATTGTTAAATATCTTGATGATTATATTATAGGTCAAAATGATGCCAAAAAAACGATTGCTTTGGCTTTGAGAAATCGATACCGACGAATGCAACTTCCTAAAGAGATTCAAGAAGAGATTATGCCCAAAAACATTTTGATGATTGGAAGCACGGGTGTAGGAAAAACAGAAATTGCCAGACGATTGGCTAAAATGATGAATTTGCCTTTTGTCAAAGTGGAAGCCAGTAAATACACTGAAGTTGGTTTTGTGGGGCGTGACGTTGAGTCTATGATTCGAGATTTGGTCTATGAATCGATTGCTTTAGTGACCAAAGAGTATGAAGAAAAAATACAAGAAAATATCGATACTGAAGTGCTCAAACAAATTGTTGAAAAATTAGTACCTCCATTGCCTAAAGGAGCCACACAAGAAGCTCAAGAGTCGTTTATAAAAACCTACAATAAAATGGAAGAAAAAGTTTTAAATGGAGATTTGGACGATAAAAAAATTGAGATTGAAGTGCCAAAACGGGCAAGTGTTGAAATTATTGACTCCACGGGTCCTGTGGATTTTTCTTCGGTGCAAGAGAGTTTGAATCAAATGTTAAGTGGTCTTGGAAAAGATAAAGTTAAAAAAGAGGTTACTATTAAAGATGCAAAGCAGCTTTTACGAAGTGTCGCCAGTGAAAAGTTGCTTGACCATGAATCCATTAAAATTGAAGCACTTAAGCGCGCACAAGATGGGGGAATTATCTTTTTAGATGAAATTGACAAAATAGCTTCTGGAAAAAGCAATCAAAATCAAGACCCAAGTAAAGAGGGTGTTCAGCGAGATTTATTGCCAATCGTTGAGGGAAGTACGGTTAATACTAAATTTGGACAAGTTAAAACAGATCATATTTTGTTTATCGCAGCAGGGGCTTTTCATGTGAGTAAACCCAGTGACCTATTGCCCGAATTACAAGGACGATTTCCTTTACGCGTCGAGTTAAATCCTTTGGATGAAGAGGCGTTGTATCAAATTTTAACGAATACTAAAAATTCACTTTTAAAACAGTATCAAGCGTTGATGGAAGTCGAAGGGGTGAAATTAGAGTTTACTGATGATGCCATTAAAGCTTTTGCTCATTTGAGTGTAACGGCAAACAGTAAAGCAGAAGACATAGGTGCGCGAAGATTACACACGGTTATTGAAAAAGTTTTAGAAGATATTAGTTTTAATGCTGATGAACGAAGTGGCGAAACCATAGAGGTTTCTAAGGAATTGGTGTATGAAAAACTTGAAAATATTGCAGAACATGAAGATACTGCTCGATATATTTTGTAGTTTTTAAATTTTTTTGATACAATTATCTAATTTTAATTTCGATTGGGGAAACAATGAACATAGTTACATTTTGTGATATTGATAAGAGCTTAATTGACTCAAAGAACACGGTAGAGGTTTTTGGACAAAATCACAGCGGTGAAGGAAATGTTGTAATTTTAGACATTAACTCAATTTTTGATTATGAAGAGAATAAAGCCGATGCCTGTGCGGAAGATTTTATCTCTATTGCTATTATTGATGATGAAAGCGATTATGATGCCTTTAAGAATTTTGGGATTGATGCTTGGATTAAGCGAAAAGATCTCTCTAAAATTAATGAAATCATTGCGTTAGCACAACAAAGGTTGTAAAATTATTATTGACACACATTGTCATTTAGATAATGAAAAATATCTAAATGACATCGATGCCGTTATTAATAATGCCATTAAAGAGGGTGTTAAAGCTTTTTTAATACCCGGTGCTGATTTAAAAGACTTACCTCGAGCAGTTGAACTTGCCGAAAAATACGATGAAATCTTTTTTGCCGTAGGGGTACATCCGTACGATATGGTAGGCTACGACGAAGTCATTATGGAAAAATATGTCACTCATCCAAAGTGTATTGCTGTAGGGGAATGTGGCTTGGATTATTACAGACTTCCCGACGATGAAATTGCCAAACAAGAAGAGATAGCTTTACAAAAAAAAGTCTTTACTGCACAAATTGAGTTTGCTAAAAAACACAATAAACCACTTATTGTTCACATTCGTGATGCTTCCAATGATTCCAAACAAATATTAATCGACGCCAATGCCAAAGAAGTAGGAGGCGTTTTACACTGTTACAATGCCGATGAACAATTACTCAGCTTAGCGGCGCATAATTTTTATTTTGGAATTGGTGGGGTGCTTACGTTTAAAAATGCTCGAAAATTGGTTCAAGTTTTAAGTAAAATTCCCAAAGAGAAACTTTTAGTCGAAACTGATGCTCCTTACTTAACGCCACACCCTTTTAGAGGTGAACGCAATGAGCCTTTGTACACCAAATATGTGGTTGAAACAATGGCACAATTGCTTGAGCTTTCCGTCGAGGAAGTTGAGAATTTAACAAGCAAGAATGCCCAAAAAGTATTTAAAGAGTTTTCTAGGATTTATTAGATAAAATACATACAATATGCAAAATTTAATTGAAAGGTGTAATAATGTATAGACTCATTTTCTTATTTCTACTTTATTTTTCATCCTTACACGCAGCACTCGTTGGTTCAAATTTCAATAACCAAGACATTAATATTTTAAATGAATTAGACATTGAATCTTCTTTTATTACCGATTATGAATTACAACAATCTTACAGTCGTTATGCAAAAAGCAATCATTTTTATAAACAAAAATTAAGCGATTCCACTTTATTTATTCCCATTATCAAAAATATTTTAAGAAAAGAGGGAGTTCCTTCTTCTTTTGTTTATTTAGCAATGGCAGAATCCAATTTTAATATCAGTGCCAGAGGACAAAAAGCGATGGGATTATGGCAATTTATGCCAGAAACAGGAAAATTACTCGGTTTAAATAATAATTTGTATGTGGATGAACGATTGGATTTAATTAAATCTTCCCATGCCGCAACAAAATATCTCAAACGATTGCACGAAAAATTTGGAAAATGGTATTTAGCCGCAATGGCATATAATGCAGGAGAAGGCAGAATTATTGAAGGTCTTACTCGCGCAACTATTGATTTATATATTGAAAAAAATGGAACAGAATCTCGACAAAAGCAAGTCGCCAGCTATTCAAAAATTCTTAATGAGTATAAGTCAAGAAAAGGGGGGTATCGAGATTTATACTCCGTATATAATGAGGTAAAAACGTGGGGAGTGACTCCGAGTATTTATACACTTCTTACAACACATAAAGACGTAAAACGGCAATATATTCCTACTGAAACACGAGAATATATTCGTAAAATTGTAGCTTTAGGAATGATGAACAATAAAAGTTTTATATCCGATGATGACTCACATCTTTTGAATATGGGCAATACCAATACGGCAATTGCTACGATTCAAGTTAAGGGTGGATTGCACTTACAAAGTATTGCAAGTGCGGTGGGAATGAGTTATGCTGATTTAGTCAAATTAAATTTGCATATTAAAGAACATATTATTCCTCCTTTTGTTAAAGAATATGACGTATATATCCCTTACAGTCGACTTTCTCGATATAATCTCAACAAAGATAACATTGGCAATGACAGATTTACGATTCATCAAGTCAAGCAGGGTGATTCTTTGGCTTCTATTAGCAAACAGTACAATGTTACACTTTCTGTTATTAAAGATTTTAATAAATTAAGTTCGGGTAAATTATCACCCAAGCAAAAGTTGATTTTACCCATAGTCAGCGAACTTACACAAAAGCTTCCTTTTCACAACATCAACAATGTAAAAAGTTATTATGTTCAAAAAGGAGATACACTGGAAAACATTTCAAAGCGATATAATATTGCGCCAGAGAAATTAATGAAGGATAATAATTTGGAAAACAGTTCACTTAATATTGGAGATAAGCTTGTTTTTAACTATTAATAAAATATCAGTTGTTTTAGTTGGAACGTCGTTGTTACTGTTTACCGGATGTTCTCAAAAGAAGTACGCAGAAACTTATTCTCCTCCGTCAAGTACTAAGTCTGCATCAAAAGAGGAGATACGAAACTCTCCTGCCATGCACCGAGCAACTATGCGACCGTATGAAGTTTTTGGAAAGATGTATTACCCCACTTTAGCAAAAGTGGGAGATGAACAATCTGGAATTGCTTCGTGGTATGGTCCTAATTTTCATGAGAAAAAAACATCCAATGGGGAAGTGTATAATATGTATGCCCAAACAGCAGCGCATAAAACACTTCCTATGAATACGATGGTAAGAGTCGATAACTTGGATAATGGAAAATCAACAGTTGTACGAATTAATGACAGGGGTCCTTTTGTGGATGGTAGAATTATAGATTTATCCAATAAAGCAGCGCATGACGTTAATCTTGTCAAAACAGGAACCGCCAAAGTTAAAGTCACTATTTTAGGATTTCATGCTAAAGTGGCAACAACACAAGCTGAAAGAGAAGAAGTGGCAACAGTGGGTAAATACTTCGTACAAGTCGGTGCGTTTAGAAAAATGGATGGGGCTAAAATTACCCAACGAAAATTCAAACTTATTCTTGAAGGTAAATACGATGTTGTTATCAAAGAGGGTGTGTTTGAAAATGAACCAATCAATCGAGTTTGGATCAGTGGATTTAGATCAGAAGATGAAGCAAGAGATTTTAGAGATAACAATGGCCTAAGTGGCGCTATGATTATTGGTGAATAATGGGAGAAAAAATGATTGAGTTAAATAGAAAAACAAAAGAGACGGATATTGTTTGTAGCTTGAATTTAGATACAACAGGAAAAACGGCGATTGCAACGGGTATTGGCTTTTTTGACCATATGTTAGAAGCGTTATCTAAACACAGTGGTATTGACATTGAACTCAACTGTAAAGGTGATTTACACATTGATGACCATCACAGTGTTGAAGATTGTGGAATTGTATTGGGACAAGCACTTAAAAAAGCTATTTTCCCTATTGCTGCAGTTGAACGATACGGCAATGCTACGGTGGTAATGGATGAATCTTCCGTGACATGTGAATTGGACTTAAGCAATCGACCTTTTTTAGTCTATGAAGTCAATGTAAGTGGTAAAGTAGGGGAGTTTGATTGTGAACTAGTAGAAGAGTTTTTTCATGCCTTAGTATTAAATGCAGGGATTACTTGTCATTTGATTCAAAACAGAGGACGCAATAAACACCATATTTTAGAAGCCACATTTAAAGCATTTGCCGTTGCCTTAAGAAGAGCCTTGGTTTGCAATGTTAAATTAGGAATCCCCAGTACTAAAGGTATTTTGTGATTGAATTAATTGTTCTGGATGTTGATGGTACTCTAACTGACGGAAAGATTACGTATACGAACAGTGGCGATGAGATAAAAAGTTTCGATGTCAAAGACGGTTTGGCTATTGCGACGTGGACAAAACAGTTTAAAAAGAAAGCCGCCATTATTACGGGAAGAACCTCTACAATTGTGGAAAAAAGAGTTCAAGATTTAAATATTGTATATCTGTTTCAAGGAGTCCAAAATAAAGAGGAAGTTTTAGAAGAAATTTTAAAACAAGAAAATCTCTCTTGGAATCAAGTCGCTGCTATTGGTGATGATTTAAACGATTATAAAATGTTAAAAAAAGTAGGGCTCTCTTTTGCTCCAGCTGATGCCTCATCGTATATAAAAGATATGGTCAATGTCGTTTGTACCAAAAATGGTGGAGATGGTGCTGTTCGAGAGATGCTTGAATACATTTTTAAAGAGTATAATTTGGAAGAGGAGTTTATAAACGCATGGGTGTAAAATTATTTGTTGTGACTCTTTTTGTTGTCTCGATTTTTTCATTGTTCAGTGAAATAACAAAATATGTCATAAAAAAAGATACCAAAGACAGTCCTCTCATAACATTTACCGATGCAATTATGTATACGTTAAATCAAGATGAAGTATTAAGAATTGTTGACGCGCAAACGGCTATTCGATATAAAACTCGAGATGAAATGTACAAGGCGATGATTACTACACGCGTTAAAGACAAAAATAACAATGATGTAAAAGATACCGTAAGTGCTCAAAAAATGATTAAAAAAGCCGACCTGTACAGTTTTTTTGATGATGTCAAATACAATCGAGATGATTTTATGGTATTACGAACCCATGAATTGTATTATGATATTAAAAAAGAGATTGCGTATAACAGTGTGCCTTTTCAATCGATTTATAATGGAGATGTGCTCAATGGAAATAACTTTTATGCAGATAATAAAACAAAATTTTTTAGAGCAAGCAAGTCCCATTTTGAGATTAATATGAACAAACCAATTAAGAAAAATTAAGGAAAAATATGAAAATAGTATGGAGTTTAGTAATAAGTGCAATTCTTTTATTCGCAAATACTGAAGATAAATTAATAATCGATTCTAATAACTTTGAATCCGATGACAGCAAAGGTATTGCAATTTTTACGGGTGATGTGAAAATGGTGCGTATTAAAGATACATTAAATGCCAATAAAGTCGTTGTCTATTTAAGTACACCTACTGATAAAAACACGAAAAGAGAAGTCATAAAATATGTTGCAACCGGTAAGGTCACTTTTGAGATTTTTACGAATTTAAAGCATTATGAAGGCAGAGGCGATGAAGTTATTTATCTTCCTCAAAAAGAACAATATGAGATTATTGGCAATGGGTATTTGAAAAATATTACTGAAGATAAAACCATCATTGGTGATAATATTTATATTGACCAATTAACCGGAAATGCCAATGTTAAGGGAAGTAAAGAAAAACCCGTACGGTTTATTTTAAATATACAGAGTAATAAAAATGAAAATAATTGATGCAACGTTTATGCAATCAGCGCAAAGTCTTGCTGATTCACCCAGCCCTGATGTTGCAGAAGTTGCCTTTTTAGGGCGAAGTAATGTGGGGAAAAGTTCGTTATTAAATACATTGACCAACAGAAAAGGTTTAGCAAAATCCTCTTCAACCCCTGGTAAAACACAATTGATTAATTTTTTTAATATCAAATTTAAAAATGAAGACAATCCTGAAATTCCCTATTTATATGCACGATTTGTAGATTTACCGGGGTTTGGTTACGCGAAGGTATCTAAGTCCTTAAAAGAGGATTGGAATCGGAATTTAACGGGATATTTACACCGAAGAGCTTGTTTACAAATCTTTATTCATTTAATTGATTCACGGCATCCGAACTTAGAAATAGATAACAATGTGGATGAGTTTTTAAAATCAATCAAAAGAGGCGACCAACTTATTATTAATGCGTTTACAAAAATTGATAAACTCAAACAAAATGAATTGGCACAATTGAAAAGAGATAATCCCGATGGTATTTTTATTTCAAATTTAAAGAAAAAAGGGATGCTTGATTTAGAAAAAACAATTTCGGAGTATTTATATGGAAGTTAAGTTTTTTAAACCTAAACTGAGTGATGTTTTCTTAATGCAAGAACTTGTAAAAAATGAAGTTGAAAAAGGAATTATTTTACTGAGAACGGCTGATGAAATGGCAACAACAATTCGTTCGTATACTGCTGTTGAAGTCGATGGTAAATTAGCTGGTTTTTGTGCTTTACACATTCATAGTGTGAATTTAGCAGAAATACGTAGTTTGGTTGTTTCTGAACAATACAGAGGCTCTGGCTTAGGAAAAACATTGGTGCAACGATGTTTGGAAGAAGGTCGATTTTTAGAAGTGAAAGAAGTTTTATCCTTAACGTATCAAAAAGATTTTTTTGAAAGCATTGGTTTTCAAGTTATTTCAAAAGAGAGTATTCCCGAGCATAAAATTTGGGCAGATTGTATCCGTTGTAAACACTTCCCTGTATGCGATGAAGTGGCACTTTTGTATAAAATAAATAAACGAGAAGAGGTATAGTTTTATTTGTAATGAATAATTCAAGAATGCATAGAATCAATTTTATTCTTATAAGACTCTCAAAAAGGGAAAATCTTACAACCCAAAAATTAGCGGAGCAATTTGAAACAACAACAAGGATAATACAGCTTGATTTTAAAGAGTATATTATCCCTTTATTTGGCGATGATACTATCTATTATGACTATAGCCAAAAGTGCTACAGTGCAAAATATCCATTTTTACAAAGTAGTTTATTAAATAGTGAAGAGTTAGCAACGATAGCTATTTTAAAAAATAAAAGTAAAGACAAATTTGCCGATGAAGAACTCTCTTTAAATACCGATAAACTTTTTGAAAAATTAGATGAGAGTTTAAAAAATAGTATTTATAAATTGCCGTCTATTGAAAGTATAGAAGAGAATCAAACAGATATTATAAAAGTAAAAAATGCTATAAAAACAAAAACAAAAATAGAGTGTATCTATAATAATAAAAAAAGAGAACTCTATCCTCTTAAAATCCTAAATCTTGACAGCTTTTGGTATCTTATCAATTACGATTTAGAGTACATGGAGATTAGACGATACCATTTAAATAGCATAAAAGAAGTGGAACTGCAAGATATTGACTTTGAGTTTGACGAAGAGATTATAAGTGGTTTTGACAATGCTATAAATGCTTATTTTGAACCACATATAAAACCTTTTGCTATTGAACTATTTTTAGATAAAAAAGTATCAAAATATTTTTTAAGAAAACCTATCAATCAAACCCAAAGAGTTTTAAAAACTTATGAAGATGAAAGTATTGATATAGAGGTTTTTATTACTGATTTTATGGAGATACTCCCTTTAATACAAAGTTATCTCCCTTATATATTGGTTATTTCTCCTGATGAACTCAATAAAATTATCAAAACAAATTTAGAAGAGTATTTTTCAAAGACTACATAACTGTGTGGTTTGTGCATTGTAAAATTTCCTAAACAAAAAAAAGGAAGAGCAATGTACAAAAATATAAAATCAATCATAAGCAAAGTTTTACTATCTTTGGCTTTATTTACAAGCTACTCTTATGCTGATAATATAGATTTAGTAAAAGACAGCATTATGAGATTTGACAAATCTATAACAGTTGGACAAGCTTTTGATAATTGGGAAAACTGTAAAGATAAAAATTGGACTGAATTTCAAACCAATAATAAAAAGAAAATAGTTGAGTTTACTTGCAAAGTTAATAAAATGGATTGCACCGTTCAATGGCTTATCAACCTTGACGATACATCAGAAGTAATTTATGCAAAGCTTACTCAAAAAGATAAAAATGGAAAAATGTTAGAGAGAAATATAAATCCACTGCAACTTTTAGGGCAATTTATGCGAATAAATAAGTTTATTTTTTTATTGTAATATTGGTATACTATAACCCTATTAAATAATTATAGGAATAATTAGTGGATGTAAATAAAATTTTGGATGACATAAAAAATAAATTGAAACTAGAAAATGATTTAGAATTGGCAAAAACTTTAGGCATTACGAGTAAAACATTAAAATCATATAGGCTAAAAGATACTTTAACTGACTTGCAAGTAAGTCAGTTAGTTATAAAAACATTAAAAGTAAATGAAGAAAATAAATATGATTATGCAATACAACCAATTGTTGAGTTTTACCCTATTAATAAAACAAAAAGCTTAAGAGGAAGAGATTTAAAAATAATATCGAGTGATAGAGATAAGTTTCCACATGAATATGAATTAAAATGCAAACTAGATAAAAGTTATTCTAGTGGACTTTATTCTTTTTATAATTCTCAAGGAAGAATAATTTATGTTGGAAAAACAAAAGATAATTTATGGAAAGAAATTAATCATGCTTTTAATAGATTTAGAGAACCACAAAAAATTTATTCAGTTGATCATACAAAAAAGAAAAAGCCTATAAAAGAGCGATGCGTTTATCTTCATGAAGTCGCTCATTACTTTTCTGTATATGAAACTGAATACTCTTTAACAGATAAGCTAGAGGCTTTAATTATTAGAACCATTCCAAATGATATTACAAATACTAGAATAGAACCATTAATTGACTATTGGAAAATTTAAATAACACACTTAAGGCAAAAAATGACAAAAAGCGATTTAAAGATATTATTGGATATATGTAAAAGTAAAATTGATAAAGGTGCAAGTTTTGAAGATATAAAAAATTTTGTAGTAACTTCCCAAAATGAAGAAATTTTTTTAATTTTGAGAAATGATATCGAGAGTTATTTATTTTTAAAAGAAAAATATAATTTACCCAATATACTTCTTCAACCTACTGGTGCTTCTACCAAAGAAGATTTTGAGATAGAAAATTACACTTCTTGGGCTGAAAAAGAAGTTTATGAAAACATTTGGGAAAAGTGTGTTGGAGATACAGTTTTATTTGTAAAAAATAATAAGATTTTTGCTATTGCTGTTATTGAAGATATTAAAGAAGATACTGTATCATTTCCTGAATATCCATTGAGATATTATTGGAATGACAGTATTAAATATGTCGATATTCCATTAGGGGAATTTAATAAAATTATAAACTATGAAGAAAACTTTACTCCAAGAAAATTTATGCGTATACCAAGAGAATCTATTAAAAAGGCATTTGAATTTCTCAAGCAATTTAATTAAACTACTAATTTATGTAATCTACTAAAGTTATACTTCTAAATATACATTTAGGAGTAGCTTTATGGAAAAAATCTTTTTAGCAATTAGTATCAAAGAAAAAAAGACTAAAATTGCTGTTTTTCAAATAGATAAGAATAATGATATTTTTATCTATGAAGTACACATTATAAATAGTTTTATATCAAAAGATAAGCCAAAAAAACACATCAAAAAAATCTTTAAAAATTTCAATATCTATAAAACTGTAATATCTGTTTATAATGACTGTTCAAATGATTTTAAAAAAGCCCTTACATCTTTTAACTTTGAGTATGAGCTAGTTAATGAACTTTTTATTATAAATGAAGCCATAAAAACAATCGATAAAAGCGAGTTAAAATCTATTGAAACAAAATTGAAATATATTAAAAATGGATGGTTGGATTTTAGTCAAATCAAACATATTGATTTAAATGGTTTAATCCATTATAAATTAAATAATAGGAAATAATAATGGCAACTATTGAGATAAAATACTTAAGAAATAGAGTTGATACGGTTAATAATGGCTTTTTCAGTGCTCTTGGAAAAGAAGCGTTAAGAAATGAGTATATTCGTCAAGTTCAAAATAAAATCAAGGATTTAGAAGATATTGAAAAAGTGATTGAAGTAATAAAAACTATGGAAGATGAAAATAATGTTATTACGCCAAATACAGTTTTTATCGTTACTATAAAGACTGAAAAATATTATTTGTTAAAGAATTTTAAACTCATTTCAAAAGATGAATTTGAAAGGCTAGATTTTGTTCCTTTCATAAAATTTGATAAATCAAATTGTGATACATCAAAGGAAGAACAAAGAGTCAATAAAATATTAAAATATAAAAATTCTGATGAGGCGATTGAATTTATCAATGAGTACATAAAGGATATGCCAAAATATTTAGAAAAAATTTCCACTAAACCCAATAAAATATTTTTATATGATTTAAATAATAAAAAAGGTATTGAACAAGAATTCAATATTTGTAATTACACAGTAAATGGGAATATCACACCTTAAAGGATTGTGCCAGATTCCCAATGATAAGTTGCCATCCATCAATGATGATAAAGAAGATAATCTTAATGGGCAAAGAGATCATAACAGGTGGCAACATCATCATCCCTAAACTCATTAGAATTGAAGCCACAATAATATCAATAACCAAAAACGGCAAAAAGATTAGAAATCCTATTTCAAAAGCAGTTCTTAGTTCGCTGACAATAAAAGATGGCATAAGCAGTGTCAGAGGAACTGCGTCAATATTTTGAGGGTTTTCTATGTTTTTTATTCGATAAAATAGGGCTAAATCTGATTCTCGTGTATTTTTTATCATAAACTCTTTGAAAGGTTTTATCCCTTTTTCTAATGCTTCTTCATATCCCATTTTTTCTTCCATATAGGGTTTAACCGCTGTTTCCCAAGAGGCTTTTCCATAAGGTTCCATGATAAAAATGGTCATAATTAATGCCAAAGAAATAATCACTTGGCTGGGAGGTGTTTGTTGTAATCCCATGGCTTGTCGTAACAGTGAAAAGACAATAACAAAGCGTGTAAAGCTTGTCACCATCAAAAGCAGGGTTGGAGCAAGCGCTAATAGGGCTAAAAGTAGGGCGATATTAATGGTTCGTACAAATTGGGCAGGTTGATCGACTGCTGCTACGGAAAGATTAATCATGGGTGCATCAGCTGCAAAGAGGCTTGTTGTTAAAAAAAGCAGTACAAAAATAGATATTCTCAATATAAAGTTCCTAAAAAATAATGTTTGAATGATACCACAATAACAATTAATTTATAAAAATTATTCTTCTTTTTTAATATAGCCCAATTCAAGAAGCTTATTGAATATTTTAGTCGTAATTTCTCCCCCCGCACTTCCTCCATGTCCACCGTGTTCGACAATAACCGTTACGACATATTGTGGTTTTTCAAAAGGTCCATACGTGGTTAGCCAAGCGTGTGAACGGTGGTAGTATTCCAATTCATGTTCCTTCATCCTTACTTTTTCAGATTGAGGAATTGTTACAACTTGAGCCGTTCCTGTTTTGGCAGCTAAGGTTACTTTACTGTTTCTTAAGTGCCATTTTGCTGTTCCACCACTTTCATTGGCAACATCGTACATGCCTTCTTGTACGAGTTTAAGATGTTCGGGATTAATATCAAGCAGTTTTGGTTCTTTATAGTTTTGTTCATAAAAATGAGGCTGTGGAAGTTTTCCCGTTGCTAAAGATGCAGTATAACGTGCTATTTGCATTGGTGTGGTTAAAACATACCCTTGTCCAATGGAAGAGATAACGGTTTCTCCGGCATACCATGATTTATTGAATTTTTCTTTTTTCCACTCTCGATTTGGATTGACTCCTACAAATTCATTCACTTGATCTACACCCGTTTTTTGCCCAAATCCAAATTTTGCCAAGGTTTCATTCATATTATCTATGTCAACTCGTAAACTGCCTTTATAAAAGAAATCATCACAACTTTCTCGAATGGCTTTTCTGAAATTTACACTTCCATGCCCTTCTGGTTTCCAACATCTAAAATTTCGTCCTCCTAAAGGCATCTCACCATTGCAATACACAGAAAAATTGGGGTCAAGATTGTGTTCTAAAAAAGAGAGGGCAACCCCCATCTTCCAAACAGAACCAGGAGGATATAACCCACTTATGAGTTTATTGGTAAAAGGATGATTAAAATCAGTTCTTAAGACTTCCCACTCTTTATTGGTAATACCATTGACGAAGATATTATTATCAAATTCGGGGAAACTTCCTGCTGCAAGAAGTCCACCGGTATTGACATCCATAACAACGACAGCACCACTTTGGTCTCCAAAGAGTTCGTGAATAAACTCTTGCAGTTTAATGTCTATGGTTGTTTTAATGTTGTTATCGGTTGATACAGGTTTTTCTTCTAATACTTCTAAATATTTGTTGTAGGCATTGACTTTAACGTCTTTATAACCCAATTCTCCTTGAAGGCGTTGATTGTAAAATTTTTCTAAACCATTTTTTCCAATAATACCGCTGTATCGTGATACGAGATTTTCTTCAATATCGTCTTTAGAGGCTTTCCCCACATAACCAATAATATGTGAAGCTATAAATTTATAGGGATAATATCGTTTAATCGCGGATTCCACTTTGAGATCTTCCATCGCATTAAAGAGGGTGTATTTATTAAAAAAAGTATCGTAGTCAATGTAATCGACAAGGGTGACATGGGTGTGACGATACGGAGAATCCAGTTTTAAATATTTTTTAATTAACTCATCTTTCGTAAATTGAGGAAAATGTAAGGCAATGGTTTCACAAATCGTATCTAATATCTCTTTATTTTTATACGAACGCAAATGCGGTTTGACACTGATAGAAAATCCCAAATTATTAATGGCCAAAGCAACACCATTTCTGTCTTGAATAATACCACGAGAAGGGGCTTCATAAATACGTTTAATGTAGTTTTGTTTGGATAACTCTTCATAATAGGTATTGGATTTAATACTGAGAAAATAGAGCCGTCCAAGCAGCAAGACAACAATAGCAACAATAAAAATTACAATAAAATTAATTCGTTTCAAGGGAGCAGTCCAATAATGATAATGTCTAAAATAAGATTAAAAAATAAAATCTTTATAAGCGTAAAGTTGGTGTCGTTTGAAATTGACCAAATAATTAATATGCCAATGTACAACAAAACAATTTGCAATAAATCACTGACCGAGTCAATCACCATTACACGGGTTAAAAAAGGAATTAAATACACATAGATAAATGACCCCAACAGTAATATGCTAAAAGGGATAAAACCATTGTTTAATTCAATGAATAAGATTGCTAAAATAACATAAATCATAGGGTAATAGTTTTGTGTTTTTAAACATCGTGTGTACGCTGTAAAAATGACCCCTATGAGCATAATATTTAAAAAATAAATCGATGAAATAAGATTGGTAATGATGGTAATAGCACATAAAGAAAAAAGAACAAAAGAATTGTCAAATATATTTTTTTTTGCGTTTATTACATCACTCAACTTAGAAAAACTCCATTTTTTTGCGTGATTATATTATAAATATTCTTAATTACTATAGTGTGTTTTTTTGGGTGAGACGATAAATAAAACTGAAAATTTCAGCAACGGCTTTGTACATTTCAGGAGGGATTTCTTTGTCGATTTCCACTTGGCTGAGTAACTCTATTAAATCTTCATCTTTTTTAATAGGAAGGTTATTTTCTTGTGCAATTTTTATGATATTTTTAGCAATATCCCCTTTGCCTTTAGCCACAACTTTTGGGGCATTGTTTATGGTGTTATCGTATTTAAGAGCGGCTGCTTTTTGGATGAATTGTTCTTGGGTATGTTGCATTTAAACTCTTATATTAAGCCCAAAACTTAAATCAGATAAAGGAGTAAACGCTTGCAGTTCTTCTTTTTCAAGGCTCTCTTCCTCTGTTAAATCAAGCAATTTTATACTCGTAGGAACTAACCCTACACCACGAAGACTTTGTGTTAATTGCGATAAATTCTCTTGAATAGTATTTTTAAAAGCAGTTTGTTGGGCTTTAATAATGATATCAATATGGTTTTTATTGTACATCCCTAAGAGTAAATCAAGTTTTCCATGCTCTTTGAGTTTAAGGTTGATTTGACAATAAAAGATTTCATTTTCCCCTTTGGTGGTGGCAATCGTACCATCTTCTAATAAATCCCATAAAAATGGCAAATAGACAAAATTTGAATTGGAAGTAACGTTCATCAGTTGGTTAAAATCAATTTGTGTTAAGAGTTTATCCACTTGTTTGAGAATCTCTTGAGTATTGGAAGCCGAAGGATTTGAACTTAACTCTTTTTGCACTTGTAAAAGAAGGGCTTTCATATCCGAAGAGATATCCTCTTTTAAAAGATTCATTGCCATATTGGGATTGGTAAAAACAGGATTGTTTAAAATATTTTTGGTGACTAATGGCTCTAAACTGTTAAAAAGCGTTTGCAATTGTTGTAATGGTGAAGCAGTAGTGCTGTTGGTATTCAGTTGTCCCAATGTTTGATTTAATGTTGTTACAGGCGTACTTAAGAGTAATTGTTTTAAGTTCGATAACAACTCTTTACTCTGAGTTGTTAATTCTTGTGACGTTAATGGGTTTGAATTAAGCAGTTTATCCAGTACATTTAAAACATCGTTGGCTTTTGGATTGGGCAGGGTTTGTACGAGTTGTTTTATCTCATTTAAAAGTGTGGTTGTTGCATTGGGTAAATTACTTAGTGTTGGGGCGTTAAGTCCCTCTTTATTGACAAGCTGTTCCAAACTGTTGGTCAGAGTTTGAAGTTGTGCTAAAGGAGCAGAGAGATTGGTTTGATTGGGAAGTGGTGGTGTACTTTGTAATAATTGCTTTAAATTGGACAATAACTCTTTAGTGTTTGTGAGTAAATCTTGGGGATTAGGACTGCTTGTATTACTCATCATTTTATCGAGCACATTCAAAATGTCATTGGTTTTGGGGTGTTGTATGTTTTGGACGAGTTGTTTAATTTCATTTAAAAGATTCAGAATATTATTGGGCAAGTTACCCACAGCTTGTGCCAGTTTTGATTCTAAAAAAACGCCAGAATTACTGATTTGGGTTTGAATATTTTTATCGTTCATGGAGGTAATATTAAGTAAAAACTTCTCTATTTTATCTTGGAACTGACTCAATGAAGGCACTTCTTTTAGCTGTTGTAACAAGGTTTGTACCTCTTTGGGGAAATTGCCTAAATCACTAAATACATTGGAATTTTTGAGTAAATTTAAAATAGTATCATTGCTTTTAGTTCCATTAATCACATCATTAAAAAGATTTTTCAATATATCTTGCGTTGTTGTTGGTTTATTAGAAGTAGTATTAAATAATTGAGTTAAATCGGCTTGTTGTAAAGCCTCTTTTATGACTTTGTTATCATTGGGTAAAAGAATATTTAAAAGATTATTGTTTGTGATTTCCATGTAAAAAGTATAACATAAAGTTGTAAGAAATGGATAATTATAGGTGGTGCGAATGGTGAGAATCGAACTCACACTCCCAAACGGGAACGGGATTTTAAGTCCCGCGCGTCTACCAGTTCCGCCACAC
>JBAYZM010000006.1:0-23267 GCA_041672515.1 Arcobacteraceae bacterium | reverse complement strand
TCACTTCCCCAATGGCGTTCTTTAAAATATTGGCAAAAGAATCACCTGAAACGGCATTTGTATCTTGGGCTAAGGGTGTTTTACCTAAGCCTAAATTATTGGAAATTTCTGAAATATTCACTTACAAACTCCTTGGTTTAGTTGTTGGCTGCATCTTGAATGGTTAAATCAGCCAAAAGTGCATCAATCTTATCTGAATTGTGTTTAAACTCTAACTCTTCTCTTTTATTGTCCAAACTAAAAAAGATAATTATCAAAGACAACATAATATTGGAAACCCCTTTAAGCACAACCGTTACAGCAAGCACACCAAACAGCATCTCTAAAGGAGTAAACAAATCAGAATTAATCACAAAAAATATTAATGTAGCAAAAAAACCTGTCGCAATATACAGTCTTAATACGCCACTGTTAAGTACACCTTGGGAAAACTTTTCGACTACCAAGATAAACCTCTGCTTGTACAATAATAAAGTGTGAATCTACCAATTGAAACTGCTTTCATTCTTACCCTGATGTATATTTTTAAGTAACGTATTTGTAACTTCTTTTAATTCACGTGTTACCACATCTTCACCAAATTCACACGCAAACAATTTTCGTAATCTGCTGGTTGTTGAAATTGTACTGGATGTCGATACATTACCTATATATTTTAACATAAAATTAGAATTTAGCCTATTTTTCAGTGCTAAATTTTCCAAAGATTTTGAAATCGTATCCCCAATTTTGTGGGTTTTCGTATGATTAAAGCATAACATAAGCGAATCTTTATCTTTGGAAAGCATTTTCATCAAAGCATACACATCTGTTAATGCACTGGGATCAGTGGTTGTTAAAGCCAAAATATTGTCTGAAATTTTCAAAAATTCTTGAACATAATCGTTTAATCCAGCACCCGTATCCACTAAAACAAAATCAAACAAATTCAGATTTAAAGTATCTTCAACAATACGAGAAAGAACAAATGAGTTGGAGTGATTGGAGTAGGCGTATCCACTTTGACCTGCGAGTAAAAAAACATTCTCATAGGGAGTTTTTAAAATAATATCTTCTAAAGAAGCTTTGGCATCAATATAATCAAAAATAGTATATTGAGGTCGTACATTTAACAACACTTGCATATTCGCCAATCCAATGTCTGCATCAATTATGGCAATTTTATATCCTCGTAAAGAGAGTAAATAGGCAATATTTGCCGTAAATGTTGACTTTCCAACGCCTCCTTTTCCCGACGTAATGGTCAGTAATTTGCTTCGGGAGTGACTTCGTACAAAAGGCGTTCTATTGGTTAAATTAACAAGTTTTGAAGCTTGTTCAGAAATGGAATTAAACAAAAATTATACCCTTTGACACGTTCTGTTCATAAAACAATCAATTAAAAAAGTAGAATCAGCCACAATCAAATCATCCGGTACATTTTGTCCAATTGAAAAATAGGTAATCGATTTTTTAGTTTTATGGGCAAAAGAGACCAAATTTCCGAAACTTCTTGTTTCATCAAGCTTAGTAAAGGTTAAATAGTTAATGTTCAATCGTGAATAATTGGTATAAATCTCTTGTAAATCACTGTGTTTGACATTGGCAGGTAATACCAATGTTTTTTCAATAGGCAGTTCATCGACTTTAATTTGATACTCATTAATCAGTTCAATTTTATCCACATCGTATTGACTGCTTCCTGCGGTGTCAATAAAAATATAGTTACAATCTTTAAGTCGTAAAAGTGCTTCGACCAAATCTTCTGGTTTTTTAACCACTTCTAAAGGGAGTCGCATGATATTGGTATACGCTTGTAATTGCTCAATAGCTCCCACTCTAAAAGAATCAAGAGTGACTATTCCTACTTTATAATTTGCACTCATTTTATAGGCATATCGAGCTGCCAGTTTGGCAATAGTGGTTGTTTTTCCCACACCCGTTGGTCCTACCATCATGATAATTTTTCGTTGATGTTTGCGTAAAGGTTCTTCATGTTTTATGGGAATAATGCGTCGTAAAATAAGTTTAAAGAAATCATTGATTTTTTTAGGGTTGGACTTCATGGCAATAGGCAATTGTTTAATCGTTTTTTTCATGATGGTGTAGGTCATCTCTTGGTCAAACTCATTTTGTTCAAACAACGAATAAATGTCAATAAATTCAGGAGGTATGGTTAAATCATAGAGTTGGCTTTTAGGATCCCAAAGCGATTTTTGAACTTGTTGAATGGCTTCTTGCATTTTAAGAATTTCTTCTCTGAAATCATAAAATTGTGCTTTAACTTGGGTACCACTTTTTAAATCTTTTGCAACAATTTTTCGCTTAAAGGTTTGTTCTCTTCTCTCATTTTCATTCTCAATAGCAACAATAACTTCATACATATTTTTGCCATTATCATAAGCATCTGAAATCTTTTTCGTTGAGATTACATACGCATTTTCACCACACTCTTTTTGTGCATTTTGCAGTGCGATACTAGGAGTTTCTCCTAAAAAAGAGAGCATATTCATTCTATTTTTCCATCTTTATATATTTTTTCTATCGAGCCATCTTGTTTTTTTATCCGTATAAACTTATCGTTTTCATAAATAATTTTACCTTCTTGTTCAATTTGCAATATTCCAAAATCAAAGAGTACAGATTCTCTTTCATATTTTATAACATCATTCATGCAGACAATTGAATCTTTAAAAAGATAATGTGAAGCAGTAAAAGCATCATTTTCTAAATCTTGTAAGCTCAAAGGAGTACAATCCTTACTTAATGTATCCACTTGTTTGACACGTAAATTCTCTTTTTGGATTTTTTCTCTAAATTTGACATCTTTAATCACCGTTAAAACATCATAAGAGAAAAGCGATGAGCAAAGTATCAGCGAAAGTAATATTATTTTGCCATTAAAATCAAGCTTTAATTTCAAAAATATTGCCTCCACTTCGTTCGGTTAATTCATCTACAATCTCTTTATACATCTGTTTTACAGGTAAAACAATAGAGGCTAATTTTCCATTTAAAGCATATAACTCTCGTAATTCATCTTCTAAATTATTCACAATCGTTCGGTACATATTAACATCGACGCCATTTTTAACCGCCTTAACCAATTCTTGATTTAATTCATTTTTTAAATTAACAATATCATCCATATACTCTTGTTTCCGGTCATTTCTCTCTAAAAGTTTTTCATGATTGGCTAATTTGATGTCTTCAATATCATCTTTTATAGCTTGTTTAAGGTTTTCAATGGTCATGAGCATTTTATTAACGGTAGTTTCAATCATTTGTTATTCTCACTTAAAAATTTATATAACATATCGCTGATACCAAAAGTTCCACTGGCATTTTTTGAAAGCGCTTCAGTATACAGTCCTTTAATAATTTCAGAACCCGTACCCTCACCTGCTAATTTACTCTCTTTTAAAGAAACATCTAAAAATTGTTGCGTAAAAAATGACTCGAAATCATTGCATACATTTCGTAAATTTTCATCCTGCATATTCTTAGTTTTTAACTGCTTAAGTGCACTGTCATCGTATTTTGTTGTATTAACAAAGGTTGTATCAACATTTATCATTCTTCAATCCTATCGAAGAAGTTCTCTTCTTCTAAAATATCTTTATTGCCTTGATGCGCGTAAAATCGCATTTCAACTCTTCTGTTATCATTTGCATTATCACTTTTAGGTGCATACGATGCAAATGCAGAGACTTTTAATTGAGATGGATCAATCCTATTTTTAATCAACTCTTTCACCACACCTACGGCTCTTAAAGCCGATAAATCCCAATTGTCTCTTGGAATTTTATCGCTGGTATAGCTGTTTCTTGACGTATGCCCCATAATTTCAATGTTGTAAATATTGGGCATTGTTCTTACTACTCGTGCAATTTTCCGAATAAAATCTTTGGCGGCAGGTTTAGTAAGATTGTACTCTCCTTCTTCAAACATCACAGTTGTAGGAATATCCAATACAAACTCATTTTTACCTTGAACCAACTGAATGGTTTCAAACGTTTCGAGTGTTTCATTGGCAACTTTTACAATTTCTATGACTTCTTCAACAATTTCTTGATTATCACTGGAGTCTTGACTTTCTCTTGTTTCTGCAACCACAGGACTTTCTGAGTGCTTTTCGGTATGATCAACCACCGTATCATTATCCGATAAAAATCCCATGGCCTTTTTCATGATTTCAAAATACTCTTCCACTTTCTTTTTATCCATAACTGCCATGGACAAAAGCAAAATAAAAAAAGTCAGTAACAAAGACATTAAGTCACCAAATTGTACTAACCATCCGGGAAGACATTTTGGACACTCAGGACAATTATTTTTTGCCATAGTCTACTCTAAAACATTAACTAAAGCTGCATTGAGCCTCATTTTAATATTACCAATAGATTCCTCTGCTGCAATCATTGAAGCCCCAATGATGATTAAATCACATGCGGTCACTTCAATAGCATGTTTTGTGCTCAGTTTGTTTTCAATAATTCCAGCAAAAATAGTCCCAATGAGTGCCCCATATAAGGTCGTAATTAATGCCACTGCCATAGCTGGACCAACTGCTGCTGGGTCAGATAAGTTAGCCAACATTGCAACAAGTCCAACAAGTGTTCCAATCATTCCCATTGAACCTGCAACGCCACCAATATTTCCAAACATTCTAATCATAACAGAGTGTCTTTTTTCCATATATTCAAGCTTTGTTTCCATTAAAGGCACCAAAACATCTGTTTTAACCCCATCAACAATTAATTGAAAGGCTTCTTTAAAAAATGGGTTTTGCTCCTCTAAAACTTTTTGTTCCACATGCATAACACCATGTTTTTTAATCTCAGTGGCATAAAAAATTATTTTTTCAACCAACTCAGGCAACTCTTCTACTTTAACTTTATTCATAGAGACTTTTAAAGCGGCTGTCATTCGTTTTAAATCAGCACCATCAAACTGTCCAACAGTAACTGAAATAGTTCCTCCCACTACAATTAATACCGAAGGAATATCAATATAAGGACCAAGACCAACGCCTCCAAGTGCGATGGCTAAAAATACAAACGACCATGCAGCTATTAAACCAATGACAGTTGTTTTATCCATACTATTTACCTAAGCCAATATGAGATAATCGAGATTGCTCACTGCCTATTTTTTTAATTTTTAACCCAAACTTTCCTTCAACAATAACGGCTTCACCCTCACCTATTTTAATCCCATTAACTAAAATTTCTAAAGGTTCATTGACCATTTGTTCTAACTCAATGATTTCGCCAATATCCCATCTTAGAATATCTTTTAATAAAAAATTCTTACTTCCTAATCGGACACTCAGTTTTAATTTAATATCAAAAAGCAGTTTCAGATTCGTAATGGAATCTTCCCCCAACAATGAAAGTAAACCCGAAACCTCATCGTTTACAACAGGCATCGCTCTACTGCTTGAAGAAGGCGATGAAGAAGCACTGCTTTGGGAAGCCAAAACAGAACCGGTTTCTGCTTCTACTCCACTCATGGCATAAATGTAAGGAAGAAAAAGGGTATCAAATGCAATTAATACGGGCAAAATCTCATTGTCCATATTAATAGCAATATTATACACATGCTCTTGCGCTTTTAATTTATCTCCTGCAACAATTTCGCTGCCTTTTGACTCAAATTTAACACTGCCTAAATCAGCATAACCTTGGGCATTAACCGAAGTGGTTATACTTCCACAAATGTTTGAAATGATTTCATTCACAGCATCCGCGACTTCATCATCAATATGCTCTTTTAATTCACCCATTCCTCCGAGCATAAAATACTCAAATTTTGACGCCGTAATTGTAGGAATAAAAAACTTCCAAGTTGAACTTAAATTTTTAAACTCAAATTTAATACCCACTTCAATCGATTGACTTGTTTCATATTCACTGACATCAGCTTTTGAAACACTCTGCACAGAAGTTTTTTTAGATAATAACTGTTCAAGAGTATTTGCTAACTCTTCTTTTATAATATTAGATAAATCCGATGCCAAAAATTAACCTTTTTTGTTATTTACTTACGTGTTCTTCCATCATTTGAAGTAATTGAGCTTTCATTTTCATCATATCCTCAGTTGGATATTTATACTCAGCATCTCCTCGTGTCACTTTAACAAAAAAGTCTTGCGAACTTTTGTTGTATCCAAACTTAACATTATCTAAGATAACTTCATTGGTATCTTTAATAATATCATTGGGTTTTGTATTTTTATACTGCTCATTTGGGTCAACTTTGTCCTTTTTATCGGTCTCTTGAACCTTTTGTATCTTTTCTACATGATTTACTTTTGACTGGTCCATCACTTCAACTCTACCTATCTCCATAATATCCTCCTTGTTAAATCATAGTTTTCAATTATTATACCAAAAATATTTTAAACTCTTACATCAATTCTAAAAAATTATCAAAGCCTATTAAATCAAAATCAATAAAAGTATCATAGTAAGGATGCGAAAAAAACTGCTTTGCACTGTTAATTTTTAACTCCTGAATAAGTTGGACTCCATTTAAAAAGTTTGCATCACTGTCATTAATTAGTGCTTTAATTAACGATATTTGCAAAGATGCCTCGTTGTACTCTTTAAGTTGTAAATAGGCAGCCACAATTAAATAGAGTGTATATTTATCTTTTAAATCGTATCGGTTTTGTAAATATTCCAAAATGGCAATAGCAGCAGTAGAATTATTTTCATGAATGAGTTCAACTGCTTTTGTTCGTAAATATGAAGGGGAATAGTAGTTGTCTATATTAAAATTGGCTCTGTCAAAAAAGGCCAATGCTTTTAAGGTATCCATATAAAATTCCGTGATGATTAAAGAACCATCCAAAAAATTATTGTTGAGTCGTATAGGAAGGGTATCTTGCAGTCGAGCCACATAACTAAACTGACTCTCTTTAGGTTGTTTGATTACTTTGTGCATTAAATAGACTAAAGGGTCTTTATAATATTTATTAAATAATGCCTCTTTTCCATCCAGTGGTTGTTTATTTTTAACTTTCGTAAGCACTTCGACGGCACTGTATAAAATAGAATCTTTATACCCCTGTGCTTCTTGAGTCACTCGTATTTTATCACTGATAAACAACGAATAAAGCGTTTGTCCAAAATAGTTATACAAACCATAAGAAGAACTCATATTTCTCTCAATATACGATCGGTCTTTGACCTCTTTATGGATTCGTTTGGCACTAATGAGTGTCATTGCCGCATAGAGTTTATTTCCTGGGTTAAGTTTATAGGCTTTTAAGAAATACATATGTGCATTTTGGAAATCGTAAATTTGTGCCAATGAAAGCCCTAAATTGTAATAAACATACGATTTTGTATTTTTATGTTTGGCTAAATCTTTTAACTTTTTTACCCGCACGATGGGGTCTTCTTTGATGATACTGATAAATTCAGAGTTATATTTAATCATACTCTCTAAACTTTGTAAATTTTGTTTAGAATTAAAAATAAACCCTTTGGAGCTGTCGTAGACAATTTCTTGATTATCCGAAAAAACAAAAGGAGCAAAATAAAAAGCCATATCAATTTGTCGGTTCACTGAGTAATTCGTCACAAAATCCAAATATTGACTGCTGGAATATTTTGTTTCATTAAAAGCAATGGTGATGGGTAACTCTTGATTGACTTTAAAAGAGAGTCTTCTTTCATCTAACACATTAAGATGTTCTTGCAATTTGGTTAAACTGTTCGATTTTAAATCTCGATAAATCATAAACCATAATACGGTATCTTTTTTCTCTTCTTCTAAAGAGTCTTTATACGCTCTTTCTAAAAAAGCTTCACTTTTATTAAAATCATTGAGTTTTAAATACAACAACGCTTTTTTAAAATCAACCCCTTTACTGATTGTTTCTAAAATTTCCAAAGCATTTTTATACTCTTTTAAAATCACATACGTATCAGCCAACATTCTTTTTTCATTGTCTGATAAAGTTTGATTATTTTTAGTTGCTGCAATTAAATCGACCAAATATTTATCTTCATTGGTTATTTTATATAAATAATACGCACTGCTCATAAACGAATACGTATCGTTATACATCAACTCTTTAACACTGTGAATTTGATTTAAATAGATTTTAGCGTTGTTAAAAGAGTTGAGTTTATAATAGGCAATGCCAATATTTAAAAAAGAGGGTATTCGTAAAACTTGTGCCGTTTGTTTGAAAATTTCAATGGACTTTTCATACTCTTTTTTTTCTAAGAGAGAAACCCCTTTATTGAAATCTACTTGTAAGGTTGTAACGGTATGTTGCTTTTTGAGTTTATCATACGTAAATAAAATATTAGGAAGAGCTTCTGTCGTATCATCAAGACGTGCAAATGAGAAAGTAGATAACAACAGCAGCAAAAAAAAGAGTTTCATACTATATCACTTAGACCATAGTATGAATTTGAGCATATAAATCATCACAACGACGTTCGAGTACTTCAACTTTATGTTTAAGTTCGGCATTTTCAATACGCAACGATTGTAAATCACTTCGTGCGACTTGTAAATTATCATGTTTAGATTCCAATGCAGAAATACTGCCTTTGATTTTTTGTTCGTAATTACGTTTTAAATCTTCCAGTTTGCTTTTCTCTTGTTCTATAATTGTTCTTTCTTCATTGACTTTTCTGTATAAACTTTTGTATACATTCATACTTGAAAAAAAGTACAATGCTAAAATACCAAGAATTGCCAGTAATAAAAAGTTTTCCAAATGTAAGCCCTTGAAACAAACAAATAGAACTCTCTATTTGTTTGTAAAATTAAAATTATCGTTTTAAATTAATCAGAGTATTTAACAACTCATCCGAAGTGGTAATTGATTTTGCATTGGCTTCAAATGCTCTTTGAAATACCATTAAATTCACCAAACTTTCACTTAAATCCGCTTCACTTAACTCCAACGTTCGCCCTTGAACTCCCGCTGTTTTAGCATTATTTATGTTATACATTGGGCTTCCAGACTCATTGGTTTTTGCCAACAAGTTATCTCCTACAGGTTCAAGTCCTCTGTTATTGTTAAACAAAGCAATCGCCAATTGCCCAATTGCAAAAGAAACCCCATCTTGTTTGATGGTAATCAATCCTGTTTTATCAACAGAAAACTCTCCCAATGCTGTATCTGAAATACCCAATGTATCCAATCGCAGCTGTAAAGAGTCTCGTGAAGCCGTTTGGTCAATTTTATTTTTTAACTCAATAAACTCAGCCCCAGCTCCTTCTCTTCCACTGTGTGTTGCATTTTTTTCAATAGTACCTACATTTAAAGCCACATCTGGATTCGTTGTTCTATCTAATAAGGTACTAAATTCAACATCAAAATTTGAATCTTTTGTCTCTAAAACTAAAGCCCCATTCACTATTTTTGCAAGAATATATTGATTTAATTCTATATTAGCATTAATTTCAGTTGCTATTTCTTGTGCAGCTACAGCAGGGTCTGTACTGACTGTATTTGCAGCTGGTATTGAAATAGGACCACCTACTGGAAGCGTAATATTGGCTTTAGCATCTTTATCCCAAATGGTTAATCTAAAATCAAAATCATACCCTGCAGTAATTGTTCCTGCTGGTGCAACATCAAACAAATCCGTTGGTAAAAAAACGTCTCTTTGTTTTCCCGTTACTGCTTCTGATAATTTATCTCGAACCGATTCTAAAGCCGCTAAACCACTTCCTACAACAGCATCTCTTCCATCTGTTGTTCGTACTGTTCCATTGACTTCTGTATTTCCTGATTTAGATAAAACACCACTGACCAAAAATGCTTCTCCTGGAATAAGTGACTCGATTTTCATAATTCCTAAATTTGCATCGGCTGTTAATGTACTTTCACTGAGTGCTGCATCAACCATATAGGCTTTTAATCCAGGTATTGAAGAGATTTGATCCGCCAATTTTTTCATGGTTGTCGCATAGTCGGTATCCCATTGTTGTGTTTTATGTACCCCATTCACATACACAGAAATAATATCCCCATCGGTATCAATAATACCCCCTTGGTCTTCAAAGTCAATAAAAGAAATTTGGCTTACAGCTGAAGCAGAAAGTCCATCGGGATCTTCTTTATATTTTTGTAATGCGGTAGCATAAGCTACTGAAAGTTCTTCAATATCTGCAATTTTTCCAGATTCTGTTTTATATCCTGCACCACTAAAAACGGTTGAAGAATCCGATTTTGAAGTGATATTATAGTCAGTTGTTTTAGCCGTAATGGTTTCAACATAATTAGAATGGCTAATGATTTCTGAACTGACCAATTTCGTATAATCGTTTGTAAATCTTGTAATATTAGGATTGGTTGAAATTACATCTGCATCGGTATCAAGTTGAGTCATAATCCAACCTTGAACTTCATTGCCTGCGGCATCTTGCAACGTTCCATTATCTCCCATTCTAAGATTTCCAGCTCGAGTGTAATACGTTTCAGCCGTTCCTCCGCCATTGTCTTTATTGGAAACGGTTAAAAACCCATCCCCTTTTAAAGCAACGTCATAAGCAACACCCGTAGGTTTTAAAGTTCCTTGCTCATAAATTTTTTCTGCATCTAATACTTTTGAACCTTTTCCGATTCTGTCTTGATACATTTGATCTGCAAAAGCAATTCTTGATGCTTTATACCCAACTGTATTTACGTTTGCAATATTATGCGCTTCATTGTCCAATGCTGTTTGATGCGAAGATAATCCGCTAATTCCTGTCCATAATGCACCAATCATAATAAATCCTTTTTAAGAGTTAACCTCTTTTAATAATCTTTAATACTTGAATATTAAATATTCAAATATCAATATTCTAAGAATACTGATATTAAAATATTGAGCTATACAACTTATTTTTTAAGTTGTATAGCAATATTTAAAAACTCATCGCTGGTGGTAATCGATTTTGAGTTCGCTTCATACGCTCGTTGGTAAACCATTAAATTGACCAAATTCTCACCCAAATCAGCATTGCTAAGCTCCAATGTTTTGCCTAATATTTTAGAAGTCGATGTAGCATCAAGAGGTTCTCCTGATTTCTTCGTTACTGCAAATAGGTTTCCTCCTTGAGGACTTAACGATATTTCATCTGCAAAAGCTGCTGTTTGAATTCGTCCAACAGCATACTTGTTGTCCCCTTGAACCATGTAAATAATCCCATTGACAATTTCAGGCTTTGCAAATTGATTATCTGAAATTCCTAAATTGGTTAAATTAAGCTGTAAATCCCCTAATGTTCCAACATTAAGTGCTTGATTTGCAAGTGCCGATTTATCAACCGTAGTTGTCACTTGTGTCATTTGAGCATTGGCACTGGCAAGTGCAGTTTCCAGTGCTGCTAATGTTGATTGAACATCGGCTTGCCCACTTCCACTTATGGCATCAACATTCGTCGTGGTATACGCTTGTTCATTAATTAATGCATTGGATATAACCAAATTCTTACCTGGAACTAAAGTATTAATAACAAAAGCACCCGTTGTCGTGTCAAATGTAGCATCTTTAATACCTTGCAATGAAGATATTTTTTCTGCTAAAAGTTGCATTGTAGTTGCGGCATCCGTTGTAAATGTTTGAATAATTTTTGAATTGTCAACATAAATAGAAACAGTGTCACTAGAATCAACCAATTGCGTTGCATAATCAGCAAAAGTTGACGTTGAGACTTGATTGGTAGATGCCGTTCCTGGAACTTGATTAGTAGCATAAGCATTAAGCTTATTGTTATACTCCGTCATTAAAAGTTCAATATCTGATATTTTTGCAGCAGCTGTTTTCGTAGTTCGTCCGGTAATAGTATCAACATCACTTTGCGCACTTTGTGAATAATTGGTTGCTTTTGCATTAATGGTTTGAACAGAAGCATCACTTTCAATGGTTTTTGAAGCAACAAATTGTGTATACAAGTCATTGTCTATCATAGTTCCATCAATTACAGCTCCTACACCTTGCACATAATTTTCACCTGATGTTATCAATTTTCCATCAACACCTTGTTTAAAATCACCTGCTTTGGTATAGTAAACACCACCATTGGTTGGGTCTGTTACGATAAAAAACCCTTTTCCATTGATAGCTACATCATAACTGTTTCCTGTAGGCTTTAAATTTCCCGTTGAAAAATCTTTTTGAACCGACTGTGTCGCAGCTCCTTTTCCCATTCTATCTTGGTACATCATATCTGCAAAATTAATTCTGTCAGATTTATATCCTACGGTGTTCACATTGGCAATATTATGAGATTCAACATTTAATGCTTTTTGAAATGAATCTAATCCCGATATTCCGTTGTAAAGTGCTGAAATCATATCTCACTGCCATCCACTACTCGTGTAATATTGTTATATTCAATCGTTGTTGGCTTTGTATCATAAATTAATTGTTTCGTTTCACTGTTGTAGCCAACGATTTGATACCCTTCTAAAGATAATGTTCCATCAACCGATTCAACAGACTTAACTTTAAACTGCTTTGCAACTCCATTATCTCCAATTTCACCATTCTCAACCACTTGACCAATAATATTTGCAGCACTTGCCAACGCCGTTTGTGCAAAAGAGTTTTGCAAAGATTGCATCGCTTTAATGGTTTCAGTATTGGTTTCAATAGTCGACATTTGCATTTGATTTTGCATCATTTGACTTGAATCCATTGGTTTTGTTGGATCTTGCAATTTAAGCTCTTCTAACATCAGCTTTAAAAAGTCCGAGTTGGTTAACTTATCATTACTTACAGCACTTGTATAGGTATTCCCGCTTGCATCAACTACTGTGTTTACTTGTACGTTATCTATAGCCATTGTATTTTCCTTAAATCATTTGCTCTTCAAAAAAGTATCGAACAACATTATCAGAATCCATTGCATCTTGAAGTCTTACTGCAAGTTTTTCATCAATTACGATAATATCTCCCGTACCCACGATTCTTGAATTCACATAAATATCACCACCACTACCTGCATATTTGTCAAGGGTAATAATATCACCCTCACTGAGATTCAAAAAATCTCGGATAGTCAGCTGTGCATTACCAAGTATTACATCTACAATTATTTCCGTATCAACTAATAAGTCATAATCTCTTTCTGTAATATCTAACATAAAAACTCTTTTTCGTAATATAAAAAATTATAACATAAAGAGTTTGCTAATAAATAAGTAAATGAAGAGTAAACGAAATGAATTTCTAAGAATAACCCGTGTATTAAGCAAATTTTAATAAAAGGGTAGCGATTAAAGTACACTTTCCAATGACTCTAACATTGAGTTCACTTTGGCTTCAATATTGCCATCAAAGTTACCCAAATCACTGGCAATAACCACACCACCTGCGGTGACATTAATATCTTCATGCAGTTCAATATACGAATCAAATTTTAATTGGTCTTTTAACACCAAATAATCTTTTGGGTTTAAATGAATTTGAATTTTTGAAGCAGTTTTGACTTTATTTAACAAATGTTTAATCGTCTCTTTAGCAATTAAAGAAGAGTTCTCACCAATCTCAATGGTAATAATTTTTTTAGCAATCGCCATAGAGGTTTTTAAAATTTTACTCTCTAATTGGAAGGTGGCTTGTTCAAAAAATGAGGCATAATTTTTTAAATCTTTAATGGATTCAATGATTTGTTTATCCAAATCTCTCCCTGAAATCCCATTGCTTTCAATACCGGTAACTTTATTTTCGATACTTTGCATTTGAGCTTTTAACGCTTTTAATTCAGTTAAAAGCGGATCCACATATCCCTCTTGTGTTTGTTCGCCAGAAGCGATGCTTTGTTGCATTCTTTGATTTTGTGGAGAAGAGTCATCATTATTAAAAAAAGTTCCTAACTGATACGATTGTAACTCTTGATCTTTCTCTTTATTTCCCTTAACGATAGTAGCATTTGAGTAAACATTATTTTTTTGCATTAGTTATTATCCATTTCTCTATCAATTACACCCTCTTCGATGAGTTTTTGGGCGACATCGAGCATTTTTCTTTGTGCTGCTTCAATATCTTTAATTTTAACTTTAGTTAACATCTCAAACTCTTCTAAGAATCGATCTTTTGCTCTTTGACTCATTGCAACAGTAACATTTTCTAAATCTTCACTGGTTGCATTTTTCATGGCAACAGCCACATCTGCCATTTCACAATTTTGTAAAATTTTCATAATATAATCGGTGTCAAGGTCAAGTAAGTCTTCAAATACAAACATATTCTCTTTAATTTTTGTTGCCAATAAAGTATCAACTCCATTAATGTTTTTAAGAATATCTTGCGATTTTGGACCCACTCGGTTTAACATGTCCGCAACCACTTTAACCCCACCTACATCAACAATAGAGGAGAGTAATGATTCCAGTTTTTTCTCTAAAATCAAAGAAACCGTTCGTACAACATCGGGTGAAACGTCTTTAATGGTTGCCATTTGCATGGTAACTTTTACTTTAACATCTTCATCCAATTGCATTAATACTTCCGCCGCACCAGCTGCTTCCATATGCGCTAAAATAACCGCAATTGTTTGAGGAGATTCATCTTTAATAAAGTCTGCTAATTGCTTTGGATTAATGGCATCCAAATACGAGAAAGCTTGAGAAGCCAGCTTTATTTTTGATAATCGTGCCAATACTTCATCGGCTTCACCTCGTCCCAATGATTTATACAAAAGGTCTTTAGCATACTCATAACCACCTGAGCTGATATATCCACTGGATTTTATTAATATATGAAATTCATTTAAAATTGCCAATGAAGTCTCTTTATCAATTGATTTCATTTGAGTAATGGCTGTTGATATGTCTTCGACATAGTGTTTAGGCAAATGCTGAAAGATTTTAACGGTAGCGGATTCCCCTAAGAGTATGCAAAATATTGCAACCCTTTCCACCATGGGCATACCTTTTAAAATATCTTTATAATCTTCGTCTAATAAATCCATTGATTATGCCCTTTTTTGTTTTGCAGCTTCTCGCAATTTAAATTTTGCATCGCCTTCACTTAATAATAACTCAATCATCGCCGCAATCTCTTCTGGCCTGTCATTGATTTGTTTATCAATTTCATCAACCAAAACTTCATATTTAGCAGCCGCTTCTTCATCAAGCCCTTCAATATTGTTTAATAATTGACTTCGCACCTTTGCTTTTAATCTTCCATGGGCTGTTTCTTGATCAAATTGATTCTCATAATTTTTTATAATCAGTCCATCATCGTCAACAACATTACCATCTTTATCAATTTTATTGCCATTATCATCAAAAACAACAATATCATGTTTGGCAATAAATTTTTTATAAAAGACTAAAAGAATAATAGCAGCAATAAGATATTGAATATACTCATTAAACTCTTTTAAAATGGCTTTGATAAAAGAAATGGTATCGGTTGATTGATTGGCACTGACCACTTGACCATTAGCATCAACAACAACACCTTCACCCGTAGCTGCTGCTTGCGTTAAAAATTTAAAATCTTTAACCGTAATTTGGTCTCCTCTTTTTTGGTCATAACCAATCGTATCTTGAACCACTGAAGAGATGGATGTCATATAATCTTCTTTGTTTTCAACATCAGCAAGAACCGTTGAATCAAACGTAACCGCAGCCGTAATTCGCTTTACAGAAGCAAATGCATTGTCCGCATAATTAATTACTTTTTTGGAAATCTCATAATTGACAATATTTTTTACCTCTTCTTGTGAACTGTTATTCGCACTGTTTCCATTGTTATTATCATTGTTTTCAATATTGGATTGCACACCTGGTTCACCACCTGGTTGGACTTGAACGCCTTGTGAATTCATAATATTTTCAGAAGTTTGTTGGCTTCGTATCGTTCCTTCTGGATTATAAACTTCTTCATAAATGTCTTTTTTAATAAATTCTAAATCGACAGAAACTCGAGCAACTACACGACTGGATCCAACAATGGGTTCAAGTAAAGCTATGATTTTATTTTCATAATCTTTTTCAATCTCTTCTTTGTATTTGCTTTGTGTTTTAACTTTGGTGTTATCCATTTCATCTTTTGAATATTCCAATAAAGAGCCATCTTGGTCAATCAATTTAATATTTTCAGGGGTTAAATCAGAAACCGAAGAAGCAATAAAATTCCGAATACCTTCGATTTGTTTTTGCGTTAAATAAACACCCGGTTTAACTGTTAATACAGCCGAAGCCGTTGGCAATGTTTTTCTTTGGGTAAAAATAGTCTCTTTGGGAATAGCAATTTTTACATTGGCTCTTAATACCCCTGATAATCCCTCTAACGAACGAGAAAGTTCCCCTTCTAAGGCACGTAAATATTTCACTTTATTTTCAAAATTTGTTGTCCCTAAAGAAGACTTTTCAAAAATTTCCCACCCAGTATGCTTATTTGTAGCTGCTTCACTTGTTACAAGTTTTATTTTAGCAATATTAATAAACTCTTTACTTGTTTTTAAAGTAAGCGCATTGCCCGAACCAATAACTAAAAAAGGAATTCCCGAAGCTTCAAGCTCACTGCTGGCAAGCATGACTTGATTTTTGGTTAAATTTGCAGCAATGGTGTAATTGAGTTGTTCATCTTGTGCTTTAATATTTGACCAAATGAGTAAGCCCACAAGCAAAACAAAAAGGAGAGAAAATCCTCCAATTATTACTGCTCTTTGTGCAGCATTTAAATTATTAATAAATTTAAGCAATTGATTCATATATACGGTATCCTAATTAACTTTTTGCTGATGAGTCTATAATAGCTTTAAGCCATTGTGAATCTTTTTTAATCGATGATTGTAACGCGTTAAATACCACTGAATTCTTTGACATCTCACTGATTTGTTTGTCTAAACTGACATTATTACCATCATTTTGTTCCAATAAATTTTTCACTTCAACCATTTGAGGACCTGTTTGTTTTGGATCATCTAAATCAAATGGAATATGCTTATCGTGTGTCACTTTTAAAGCCAAATCATCATTGGCTTTTTTTAATTCACTTTCAAAAACCAACTCTTTTGTTTTATAATTAGGAGTGTTAATATTTGCAATATTTCCTGAAATAACTTTTTGTCGTTCACTTCTGAAACTTAAATTTTCAAAAAGTGTTTGCGTGACATGACTTGGATGCATCTATTCCCTCCTTATTTGACTTTATTTATTATTTCCAATTTTTTCGATGAGTGTACTGCTCATTTCGCCTAAACTTTGAATAGCTTTTTGAGATTGATCAAATCGTCGTTGTGCATCGATTAAGGCAACCATGGTATTAACACTGTTTACATTGGATTTTTCAAGCATACCGTTTAAAATATATTGGGTATTATCCTCACCTAAATTCTCAACATCCCCTTGATTCAAAATGGTATAATTGTTGTTACCAATTTTTTCAATATTTTCGTAATTGGTTTTTGCCACACCAATTAAACTTGCAAACTCTTCACCCTCTTCAATTTCAATGGGCTCATCTTGTGCCGATAAAACAGGAAGATTTTCACTGTTAACTAAAACATTATTGACGACTTTAAATGACCCATCACGGGTTAATATCGTTTCTCCATTGGCATTTTGGATTTTAAAAAAAGTATCTTTGTCTTTCAGTGCAAAATCCAAAGTATTGCCTGTTTGAACAAGCGCACCTAACTCATTATTGGTAAATTTAGAATCCAATTTAGGAACATTATTATTAACCGTATTTAACTTTGTAACCAAAGGAGAATGATTATGGGATTTATTTAAATAGTTATTAAATGTTCCCTCCGTCATACTGGTTTGCTTATACCCATGAGTATTCGCATTGGCTAAATTATTCGCAATCATATCAACCCGATTTAACTGGTTAATCATTGCTGCTGCTAATGGATAATTTGAATTCATGCGCGCTCCTTTATTTACTAAATTCTGCGATTAAGGCATCTAAATCTTCTGCACCCACTAAATCTGAATTGCTGTCACCATGAATATGTTTAGCAACCGCTATCTCTTCATATCCTTCATCTTCTTCAAATAAATTATTTAAATAGGTCGTTAATTTTCTAATTACTGACATAACCCGTTCTATTTTTTGTCGATTGATGTCGTTAAATTGCATTAACTCCATGGCTTCAAACAATTTCATATCTTCTGCGCTGATACGATTGGCTATATCGCTGGTTACTTCTTTCATACGTTGTGCTTCTTTGAGTCGCTCATCAAAAACATTGATATTGGGAAACTTATTACTCATAGCGTTTAAAAGTTCAATCTCTTTGTCAAGAAAAGCAACAATACTTTTATTGCTTTTTTGGATAATGGCATTATCATCTAAAATATAGCTAAGTACATCAAATATTTGCCCTGCTTTTTCTTCGCTGTCATTTGCGACTTCATTTAATTGACTGACTACTTTAGTACTTGGTTCTGCAGGAAAAGGGAACTCCCCTTTAGTGATTTTCTTTTCGGTCCAATTTTTTGCTTTTTCTGTAAATGCATAATCTTCTTCTTCAGAAGAGCTATCGCTGGGAAAACTCTCTTCTAGCAAATCATTTTCATTCAATATGTCATCCGTTGCACTTGCAATATCATCTTCTTTCATATTGTCAATTTCTTGAAGTACTTCTGAAATATCATCTTTAACATCACTGTTTTTTAATGCACCCATATCCAGTTCATCTTCATCATCCGTTTGTGAAAGTAATTTGGCGATATCTTCTTCCGTCATTGATTGACTTTCAACATCATCATCCAAACTTTCTTCAAGTTCTTCTTCCGGTGCAGCATCTTTTTGTTCATCAGGTAATTCAAGTCCATTCATTAAAGCTTCAATTTCTTCTTGACTCATACTCATTGTCAAACCCTTTATTACTTATATTATTTTAAAACACCATCTAGTTTTTCTTTTAGTATATCTGCACTAAAAGGCTTAACAATATAATTATTGACACCCGCCTTTAAAGCAGTAATAACTTCACTTTTCCCACCCTCAGTCGTAATCATAATAATAGGAATACTTTGGTGGGCGCCCTCACTTCTAACACGCTTTACAAGTTCTAAACCGTTCATATTTGGCATATTCCAATCCGTCAAAATCACATCATATTTTTTATTTGATAACTCTTTCCACGCTTTCAAACCGTCTTCTGCCTCATCAAAATCATCTTTAGTAAATCCAAGTTGCATTACAACATTTCCTATAATTCTTCTCATAGTAGAACTATCATCAACAATAAGAATTTTCATCTTTGTACCCTTAGCAGTCAAATTAATAAAATTTGGTACATTATATTTAAAATGATTTAAATATACACTTAATGGTTTAAAAAATATTCCATTATTTTTAATCTAACTTTAAAAGTTCTTTAAATATAATCTACAAAATATGACCAGTCTATCAAGAAGGATTTAAAATGATCAGAGGATTATACACAGCTGCAACGGGGATGAATGCCCAACAACATCAAATCGATGTTACATCGAATAATATCGCCAACGTTAATACCATTGGATTTAAAAAAGATCGAGCTGAATTTCAGGATTTAATGTATGAATCACTCAACTACACCGCAGGTAGAACTTCAGAAAATACATTGAACCCAACAGGAATTGATGTAGGACTTGGGGTTCGAGTTTCTGGTATCCAAAAGAATTTTATCCAAGGGGATTTAAAAGCCACTGGAAACCCTCTTGATATGGCAATTGAGGGGAAAGGTTTCTTCCAAATCACCCTTCCCAATGGAGAAATTGCTTACACACGAAATGGTGCTTTTAAACTCAATGAAGAGGGAGCACTTGTTAATGGAAGTGGGTACAAACTTGAACCTGAAATTGTTATTCCAAATACTTTTACCGATGTATCTATTGGTAAAGACGGTATTGTAACAGCACTGGATCCTGCAACGGGCAATACAGAAGAGTTGGGACAAATTACATTAACAGATTTTATTAACCCTGCAGGATTGAGTCCTTTAGGAGATTCCCTTTTTCAAGCAACCACAGCTTCAGGTGATGCCATTGATGGTCTTCCAATGGAAGATGCTTTTGGTGGAATTCGACAAGCGATGATAGAATCATCCAATGTTGCATTGGTCAATGAAATGGTAGATTTAATTACAGCACAAAGAGCCTATGAAGCCAATTCAAAATCAATCACGACAACCGATGATATGTTAGATATTGTTAACAGATTAAAAAGATAATAATTAGTTAAAATGGATTTAGAAGAACTTAAACGAATTCGCAAAGAAAATATACTAAATCATAAAAAAAAGAAAAAAGAGTATTACCTCAAGAAAAAACTTGAACAGAAAAAATCAATGGGGGCAGTAAAACCAGAGATTGATTATGAGAAAGAGTTACGAGGTGATTTTTTTGCGCAAACGATTAAAGAGATTGCCAAAAAACAAAAATCGCATGTTGATAGTCGAAAAGAAAAGATAATAGAAAAATTGGTTGCCTATAAAGAGCAAAAACAAAAATATTATGAAGAAAATAAAGAAAAAAGGCTACAATATGACAAAGTGTATCGTGACAAGAAAAGGGATGAATTAAAAACCTATCGAAAAGAGTATTACGAGCAGAACAAAGAAAAGATTTTACAAAAGCAAAAAGAAAAAAGAAAATTAAAGAGTTCAAATGGCAAATGATATACAAAACAAAGAGAATGAGACAGATGACGAAAGTATCAACATTGATGATATTGAAGGTTTAGAAAGAGATTTATCTGCAGAAGAAAATAAACCTACTTCTTCCAATAATAATTCTTCAAACAATGAAGAAAATGAACCTTTAGAAATTTTAAAAGATGGAAAGCTAAAAGCAACTTCACAGAGTGATGAAACTGCATTAAATGCATCCAATATAGAAGACTCTTCGCGTACACAAAAAAATAAAAAAGCCATAAAAATACTTATACTGGTTCTTCTGTTATTAATTATCGGCATAGTTGCTTTTGTTTTACTAAGCAATACAGAAGAAAAAGTTGAAGAAAAACTCCCCCCTACAGCACAAACTATCTCATTACCTCCTCTTGAAACATATGAGTTTAAACTGGACCATCTTAATGTTTCACGACTCAATAAAAAATTAGAGAATTTAAACAAATATGAACTTTTAGGAATGACTGAAGAAGAGTATTTAAAAGAAGAAAAAATAAAAGCTCTTAAAAAAGCACAAGAAGAGGAAGCTCTAAAAGAAAAAATGCGCCTTGAGCAAGAAGCTCTTGAAAAAGAAGCCTTAGAAAAAGCACGTCTGGAAGAAGAGTTGGCACAAAAAAAACAAGAAGAAAAAGCAATAGAACCTACAGTAGAAAATGAAGTCGCTTCAGACGTCGCAGTATCAAATGAAACAACAACCTCGGAAACAGAAGAGTCCCAACCCATTACCAACACAGCCATTTTAGAAAACAGTGGCAATGAGTTTTTAAAATTTGTTCAAATCAATACCAACCAAAAAGCCATTTACAAAACATATCTCAAAAAGATACAAGCCATTGACATGAGAATAAATGCATGTAGAAATATCAATAAGAATATTGAAGTGTTTATAGGACCCTTAAAAAATGATGAAAATTATACTGCCATCATTGAAGCCATCAAACAAGAAAAACTCTCAACAGATGTTGTTTTTATAGAAGTAACAAAAGAAGAGTTTGCGAAACGATGTATGGTAGAGGAAAACTAAAATTATGAGTTTTCTAAAATAGCGAAACAGTCTTTAGTAAAGATTGTTTTTAAAGATAAATCAATCTTTTGAACATACAGTTCGATGTACGGGATTAAAAAGATTTTGGGTAAACCTTTTTCTTGCAACTCTTTGGTTGTTTCTACTTCAAAGTAATCGCTGCTAGGGAGTCTTTGAATATCTTTAACTTCACCCAAAAGTAAATTGGAATCATCAACTATTTTGCAGCCCATTAAATCAAACCAGAAAAATTCATTTTCTTTTAAATTACATGATTTTCGTGTTTGTTCTATTGTAGTATAGAGTTGTTGATTAATCAGTTTTTTAGCATCATCAATGGTAGAAATGGTATCAAATTTAATAATATCTCTGTTTTCATTGTAAGATTTTACAACAAGGGTTAATCCCTTGTTCGTAGTAAATGCAGCATCTTTTTTAAACTGTTGTGGAAAATCTGATTCTATATATACTTTTAAAGAACCATCCAATCCTACAGCTTTTCCAAGTTTACCGACATAAATTTTTTCGTTCATTACCATGTATTTAATTAGAAACTACTTGAATTTTATACGAAATACCATCTTTTGCTTTACATCCATTTGCCATGGTTTTAATCGCATTAATCATATTTCCATTTTTTCCAATGAGTTTTCCAATATCCGCACTGTTTGCATTAATAACAATTTCGGCAAAAGTATCATCAATTACATTTTTTGTAACGCTGATATCTTCTGGAAAACTAACAATAAGTTTTGCATAGTTTTCGATAAAATTTGTAATCATTGCCGTTGTTATTTAGCTGCTAGCTTTTTAACTTTTTCGCTTGGTTGTGCACCAACACTTAACCAATAATTGTATCTTTCTGCATCAATTTTAAGAACTTTTGGTTCTGCAATTGGGTTATAGTAACCAATTGATTCAATCCATCCTGAATCTCTTCTTTTTCTTGAATCTGTTACAACGATTCTGTAAAATGGTTTTTTGTTTCGTCCCATTCGTGTTAATCTAATAGCTGTCATATTTTTCCCTTAATTTTAATTTTATAGTATTGAATTCTAAACTCATTGCAAAGTTTACAACTCAATACTATTGGATGTTTGTCTATCTTGGAAGTTTTGGCATTCCGCCAGGCATTCCTTGCACTTGGCTTAACATATTTTGTAAACCTTTCATGCCACCTTTAGAAGAGAGTTTTTTTGCCATTTTAGAGGCATTTTTAAACTGTTTAAGCACTTTATTGATATGCACTTCAGACAGTCCCGATCCTTTTGCAATTCTTCGTTTTCGACTTGGATTCATCAACTCTGGATCTTCTCTCTCTTTTGGCGTCATTGAACCAATTAAAGCTTTAATTCGTACAATTTCACTGGAGTTTTCTAAATCCATATCTTTGAGTTGTCCTGCCATTTGACTAAGTCCTGGAATCATTGAAATAATCGATTTCATGCTTCCTAATTTACTCATCATATTCAATTGTTCTAAAAAGTCGTTGTAATTAAACTCACCTTTTTTAATCTTTTTACTGACTTCTTTGGCTTTTTTCTCATCAATAATTGCAGATGTTCGCTCTGCTAGTCCTTCAATATCTCCCGCACCCATTAAACGGCTGACGATTCTATCGGGAATAAAAACTTCCAAGTCAGGCATTTTT